>CAYTWV010000285.1:0-6286 GCA_964442235.1 uncultured Myxococcales bacterium
CGTTCGAGGTTCGCTGGTGCTGGGCGCCACGTGGACCACCAACTCCTATGTGTTCTTTTTCCTGCTGGCACTGGTTCTGTTTGCCAACTTGCTGGCCCAGTATTTCCAGTTCAAGCGGCTGTGGGTTTTGGCAGGGTTGTTGCTGGGGTCCCTGGCGACGGCCTATTTTGTTCCCCTGGAATCGGCCCTGGCCCTCGGCCCTGTCTATTCCGAAACGGCAGCGGCCCTGTTGATGCTTTCCCCGATTTTCTTTGCGAACCTGATTTTTGCCCGGTTCTTCCGGGATGAAGAAGGCAGTGCGGATTTGGGCATGGCCGCCAATCTTTTCGGGGCCATGTGCGGCGGCATCATGGAGTACTTCTCCCTGATCTCGGGCTACGCCGCCTTATATCCCATCGCCGGCGTCCTCTATCTTAGTGCGCTGGCGTACTGGTACGTGAACCGAAACCAGGCTCAGGCCATCGCCCCCGACTCTACGCACAACGAACAGGCGTATCAGCCTCCCAAGGACCAGGACGCGTCCATCGCTGCGTAGTCCCCCACTCGGAATCGCTCCCTTCGCCCCAATTCCTGCCGGATGGATTTGAGGCTTGAACCGCTTTCTCGCCCGTGTTACACAATCCCCGCGGTTATGTCAGGTTTCCCTTCGAAGCCATCCCGGCCGCACACTTTCGCACCGTCGCTGACGGAAGGATGGGTGTGCGTTGCAAGCGGGACCGGCACATGGCGTCATTGCCGTCGACTTTCAAAACCTCTTTCTAGACAGCGGTTCTCCGGCTTGGCTTCCCCAGTGGGCATCGGTTTCGCCCCACGCATGGCGACTGCTGGATGCCGCACTTTACGCAGACCTGCCCGTAGTCTTCACCCGTTATGCGGTCCGTCCTGAAGAGTTGAGACAAGGGGAAGCCTGGGGCTTCGACAGACCGCTTTTGGATGCCTCGTTTGAGGCCGAACTGCTCCCCGACGCAAACAAACGAATCCCACCGGCACAAGAGTACCGGAAGTGGCGATTTGATGGCTCGGATTCGGGCTTCCTACAGAGACATCCCCAGGTCAGCACCTGGCTTCTGGTGGGAGTCCAAACCCACCGTTGTGTCCTGGCCACGGCGCTGGGATTGGCACGAAAAGGACTGAACCCCGTTGTCGTGTCGGATGCCTGCTGTGCTCGCTCCATGGCAGACCACCAGGCCGCACTGCGGGTTCTTTCGGCGGGTCACGCACGGATTGCGGAAAGCGCCCAGGCACGACGCTGGCTGAAGGGGGCATCCGCATGACGACCGGGGATTCCCTCAACCTCCATAGCCAAAGCGCCGGCACAAACATCTGGGATGTGCTGATTGTGGGTGGGGGCCCCGCCGGCATGGCCGCCGCCGTGGAATCCCGAACCTTGGGCCGAAATGTGGTTCTGGTTCACGATCAACCGCTGGGCGGCCTGCTGCGTGCGGGCAGGCGGGTGGACCAATACCCTGGCATTCCAGGCCCTTTGTCCGGCATTGAACTGAGCGAACGTCTGGCCTGGCAGTGCGGGCAGTCCCAGGCTTCCCTGCTGGAGGGCAAAGTCGTAGCACTGCGCCGTGACGGAGTGGGCCCGCTGGGTAGCGGACTGTTCCGGGCTGAACTTGCCGACGGCGGGCAACTGATTAGCAAAAGCGTTGTGCTTGCGACCGGCACCCAGCCTTCACCGTTGCCCTTTGCACCCCTGGAGCCGGGCGCAGATGTGGCTCAACCGAACGCCGGAATGGAGAAGCAGGTTGCCGGGAACTCAAGCACCGGTGGCCACGAGCCCCAAGTACATCGGGACGTTCGGACGATGCCGACCAGGCTGCACGGGCAACAGGTTGTGGTGGTTGGTGGAGGCGAGGCAGCCATGGACTCGGCGCTTTGGCCGGCGGATCGGGGCGCCCACGTCACGCTGGTGGTTCGCGTGGACAAATTGAAAGGGAATCCCGCCCTGGTGGCTCAATGCACCAGCCGGGTTCCAGTGTTATGGAACATGGCCCTTGGGCGGGACTTCATTCGGCGGGGGATTGTGCCGAATGAGGTGGGGGCGCCTCGCCGGCCGATGGAGGGGGTGGGTATCCATCGGCCGGGCGAGGCAAATACACCTTTTGATCACCTTCTGGTTTGTGTCGGACGTGTGCCCCGACTTGACCTCTGGCACTCGCTTTGGGTGGACGAAACCCAGGCGCCACCTCTGCCCCATTCGGTGCAGACATCGGTTCCCGGCCTGTTTATGGCCGGCGACGTAATCAGGCAGCACGAACGGTACGCTGCCCTCGCTACCGCCGACGGAGTAGTGTCGGCTCACCTGGCCATGGAGCAGGCATGACCCAACAGACCGGGCGTTCAGCCTTGGACATAGGTTTTTCCCGTCAGTCACCACTTGTCCTGCCGGGCATGGCATGTGGGCCACATTTGCAGGTCCTGGACCGTTCTGGATGTGAAGATGTGGCTTGGGTTCATGTGGCTCGTTGGAGCCAAGGCCCGGCCGACCACCTGTTTGAGTTTGTGGATGGTTGCGCCGACGGGTTGCCCAGATATCTGAAGTGGGTCATCAACGTCTCGACACAACTGGGTTGCCCCGTGGGCTGCCACTTCTGTGATGCCGGCAGCCATTACCAGGGCGACTTGACCGCTGCCCAGATTCTGGCCCAGGTCCAATACGTGCTGGAATCCCGCCCTACCCTGGCGTCCTGCTGCCCCAAACTGAAAGTCCATTTTTCCAGGATGGGCGAACCGGCGCTGAATCCCGCCGTGCTCCAGGCGTTGGAGCAACTTCCGGGCCTGGTACAAGGGCCCGGCCTGTGGGCCTGCCTGGCCACGTCGGCACCAGTGGCTTCCAGGGACTGGCTGGAACAACTGCTTGTGCTGGTCCATCGCCTCTATCCAGGCCGGTTTCAGCTTCAGTTTTCCGTAAACTCCACCGATGAATCCGCCCGACGGCAATTGATGCCGGTTCCACTTCTTTCGCTTCCAGAGTTGTCCGATCTGGCGACTCGATTCTATCGTCCCGGATACCGAAAGGTGGTGTTGAACTTTGCGTTGGCCGACCAGGTGGCCTGTGACCCTGCCGTGCTGGCCTCCCTGTTTGACCCGGCTTGCTGCGCCGTAAAACTGACCCCGGTCAACCCGACGTTCACCGGCCTGGAGCACGGCCTGAAGACGATACTTCGTTCCGAGCGGGAGGTCCGGGCCAAAAAGCTGGCCGACGAATTGTTAAGTCGGGGCTTTGACGTGGTTTTGAGCATCGGTGACCCCGCAGAAGACGATGTGGGCAGCAATTGTGGCCAATCGGTAATGAGGTTGCTACAGCGGTAATTGGGGCCTTTCGCTTGACTTATTGGGCAGATCCGGTACCAATGCGCCGGGTTTGTTATTCGCCCGCCTGGGTCCATCAAGGCCCTGTACCACTCCGCCGAGGACATATGTCATTCCAGGATTTGAAATTAGTTGATCCCCTTTTGGCTTCGATCCGAGACCTGGGCTACGAAGAGCCCACCCCGATTCAGGTTCAGGCCATTCCCCCGATCCTTGAGGGTCGCGACCTGCTGGGCTCGGCCCACACGGGTACGGGCAAAACCGCTGCGTTCGCATTGCCGATTCTGCAGCGCCTGTCGGCCCAGCAGCGAAATACGGCATCCCGGCGGCGCCCCATTCGGGCGCTGGTGCTGACCCCCACACGGGAGCTTGCTGCCCAGGTGGGCGAGAGCTTCAATGCATACGGAACCCGCACCGGGCTGAAGTACGCCTGCGTTTTTGGGGGCGTCCAGCAACGCTACCAGGTCTATGCCATGCAGAAGGGCGTCGATATTCTGGTTGCCACGCCGGGCCGCCTTTTGGACTTGATGGGCCAGGGAATCGTCAGCCTGGACCACGTTCAAATCCTGGTGCTGGACGAAGCCGATCGCATGATGGACATGGGCTTCATGCCCGACGTCACGCTGATTGAAAAGGCTTGCCCGCAAGAGCGCCAGACCCTGATGTTCTCTGCCACCTTGGCCCCGGAAATCTGCCGGTTGGCCAGCGTCATGTTGCGAGATCCGGTGGAAGTTCGTGTGGCCCCGCCCAAGAAGACCTTGGCCCAGGTGACCCAGGAGCTTTATTACGTCGAGACCGAACAGAAGACCGACTTGCTGGTCCACCTGCTGCAGCGTCCCGAGTGCACCAAAGTGCTGGTGTTTACCAAGACCCGAGTGGGTGCGGATAACCTGACCAGCGACTTGTGGCACAGGAAGGTCCGGGCCAACGCCATCCATAGCGACAAGACCCAGTCCGCCCGAATGGGCGCTCTGGAAGCCTTCAAAAACGGGCGAATTCAAGTGCTGGTTGGAACCGACGTGGCCTCACGCGGGTTGGATGTGGATGACATCACCCATGTGGTCAACTTCGAACTTCCCATGGAAGACGAGAACTATCTGCACCGCATCGGCCGAACGGGCCGAGCTGCCAAAGAGGGTTTTGCCATCACCTTCTGTTCCGCAGAAGAGCGCGTCAAGCTGCAAAGCATCGAGCGCACCTATGGCAAGAAGATCCCTGTGGTCGCCGAACACCCGTTCCGCTCCACCGTACCGGCCAACTCGCATCCCGAGCGCCGCAGGGGTGGCTATAATCGTTCGTCCAGACCCCAACGTCCCCAGGGTGGCCGCCCAATGCGCCCCGGCGAGCGCCCAAGTGGCCCCGCTGACCGCCGCCCCGGCCGGCCCGAAGGCCAGCCCTATCCGACCTCTGGTGACCGTCGCCCGGGCCCCCCTGAACGCCATGCGGGCCCCAACGACCGCCATGCGGGCCCCGCTGACCGCCGCTCCGGTCCCGCTGATCGCCACCCCGGCCCCGGCCCCGGCGACCGACAAGCGGCTCCCGAACGCAGCCAGGCCGCCGGCGAGCGTCCCTTCGGCTACAACGCCCCCCGAAAACGAGGCGAAGGCCCCTACGGCCCCAAGAAGAAGCACGCCTTTGGTCGTCGCAAGAACCGCGAAGAGTAAACGCCAACCTGTCTACCCCGTCCCCGTTGCCGAAATCCCGTCTGACTACATCCGACTTGTCCGACTGCCGCCACAGCGCTAGTCTTGCCGGGATGGGCATCAGTTGCCCCAAGCGCGTAGTGCTCCCAACCATGGAAGGAACCTACCAATGCAACGTAAATTGCCTTCTTCCTATCGTGGACGGGAGTCTGGGGCTGTGGACGACATTCCCCGGCATCGTCTGTTCGAACTGCCCTCACCCGAAGCTCGGCGGCTCCTGGCTGGCGGTGCTCCGGCCTGGCTGCGTGTGAATCCAAAGGAGTACCACGGCCCCCATCTGGACGTTTGGAACGACGCTTTGGTCAGCGAGGGGTTCGTAGGGCGCCTGGTGGCCAAGCTGAGGGGCCAGAACCCGGGATGGGATTGGTTGGACGCCGGTGAGCTTGGAGTTGGAAGCGGCACCGTGAAAGGGCCCGGGACGGAAAATACGCCGCCTGCAACCGTCAGAAGGCAGGTGCTGGAAGCCTGTGACCGGCTGGCCGACCTCGGGGCAAAGAAGGTCGTGCTGATGACGTTCCACGGAGACCCTCTCCATAACCACGCCATCTGGGCGGGGGTGACTCGTTTGCGAAAGCGCGGCATTCAGGCCGTTGCCCCCATGAACCTGGTCCTCCACGCCCAAATGGATCCCGCTGCGTCAGACCTGGACGACGTGCTGGCGACTGTCCAGGATGCAGAAGAGCGCAGGGTCGCCCGCCAACGAATTGCCGAAGAGCTACACGCCGGATTCCTGGAGACCTCCGTGGCCATGTGCCTGGCCCCCGATACCGTTCGGGACCCCGCCAAGGTGCCTTCCTGTTCGGTAATTGTCCCGGTCTCGGTGTTCCGACATGCGTCAACCCTGGCAAAATTCTTTCGAAATCCTCCATTAGCCATCGAACTCAACTTCCTTGCGCTGGCTTTGGGATGGTTCGCCATCCGCCCCTTCCCCGGCTACAGCGGCATGCCCCACTTGGCCAACTCCCGGGCCGGGGAGTTGCTGGTCAAGAGGATTGCCACCCAAATGCACGACCACATCAAGGCCGTGTTTGACAGCAACGAATTGCCTATGCCCCCGCCATTGTTGTGGCTGGAGACGTTGACGTGGCGAGGGCGGCTAGACGTGGGAAGGTAGGTGAGTGGGTGGGTGAGCCGCATCCCCCTACAGTAACCCTGTCCGAGGGTCCGACGGGTCGGACATTGGGCGGCAACGGCAACGGGGGACGGACCTGTCCGACGGGTCATCCCTCATCCCTCATCCCTCATCCCTCATCCCTCATCCCTCA
>CAYTWV010000286.1:0-6270 GCA_964442235.1 uncultured Myxococcales bacterium
GATGGCAATGGCAATTCACTGGCCCATTACGAGTTCGACCCTTACGGCAATGCCTATATCCGGTTCCAAGACGTGCAACTGGCCACGGACGCCCGAGGTGTGACCACCTTTTCCTTTGGTGCGGACCCCTACCAGTTCTCGTTTTTTCGCACGTACACAGGCCTGGAATATGACGTGGAAATCCGGTTCTTGAAGTTTGCTGGCGAGTTGGCCGTGGATGCCCTGGGTCATCTGGTTCTGGTATCCGCAACGTGCGGCGGCGTGCTGCCGGACTTCATGCTTAACCAGTTCGGCCAGATGGCCATTGATATTTCGGGCATGGCCGTCGATATCACCGCTTTTCAAGCGGCAGAGGACATCATTTTAGGCACGGGCACCACACCCAACGCACTAAGTCTCGGGTTTGAGCTTACTGCCGTGCCCGCCCTGCTGAAGTCCGTCAGTCCAGTGTTGGTCACCAACGACGTGGTCATTCTAAGTCACTTCACGATCAGCGGTGGAGCCGACTTCGACGGGGACGAGTTGGTTGACAACGCACTCGACACCCTCTCGGTTGCGGCCATGCTTGAAGCCGCCGTGCAGGGGATGCTGGAAAGCGGCACCGAGAACATGCTTCTTCGCTTGAACTTGAGCCAGTTGCCGCCCATGGGTGGCTCGGTTACCACGGACATCGAAGGCATCGTGGGTCTGGACCTGGACAGTGACTTGACCGACAACTTCGATCTGGAGAGTTTTGGGGTCGGCCCCGCAGGCCTTGATCCTGAAGGCAGGCCCTATGTGGTGTTCAGAAACGCTCAGATCTCGACCAATCGTTTGGGCGGAACTCAGCTCTACTTTGCTGCGGATCCCTTCCAGTTCTCGTTCAGGCGTGCGGGTTCGGACCAGGAGTACGTGATTGAGATTCGGAACTTAAGACTGGGCGGCACACTTTCCGTGGACCTTGATGGGAACCTGCTGTTGACGGATGGAACGCTGGTTGGCGTGATGTCGGACCTGATGCTTCAGCAGTTCGGCCAGATGGCCCTGGAGATCACCGGCCTTTCTATCGATACGTCGTCTTTCCAATCTGCCGAGGATATCGATTTGAGCGGAAACCTGGTTCCGGACGCATTAAGCATGGGCTTCACCTTGGATACCGTGCCCGCCCTGATCCCATAGTCCTGCCAATCCTACCCTCGCTCGACTTTCCCAAACAAACCCGCCCTACCCTAACACCGGCCATCTTCGGGTGGCCGCGGTGCGGGTCATGGCGTTCTGCATGGCCGTCAGCACCTGTCGGAAGATGGCGTCGACAATCTCGGGCACATCGGCATCTTCCGGCTTGTACTGGTCCAGCGATATGGGCGTCAGGTATTCGATGGTGGATTTGGAGGGCAGCGGGAATTGGGGCATAGCCCCCAAACCGATCCCCCACGGAAGGCCCAGGTAGATCGGGGCAACGTCGGTCCGAATGAAGCGGCGCAGGTTCAACGCAGCGTTGATTTTGCGTCCGGTGGTGAGCACAAAAAAGGTCTCGTGTCCCCCGACAAACACCACGGGGCAGATGGGCACCCCGGCCCGCAGTGCCGAGCGCACGAATCCCCTGCGTCCGCCCAGCGTGATCAGATAGCGTTCTTCATAGGTCCGAAAGGCTTCCAAATCGCCGCCCGGGGCCACGATGACCTTGCCTCCAAGCTTCAGCAACTGGTGCGTCAGCTCTGGGTCGGCCCGAATTCCACCACAAGCCACCATGAAGTTCCGCAGCGCCGGAATCCAATACATCACATCGTGGGCCAGCCCGTGCACCGACTCTTTGGGGAAGCGCTCCATAATCTGAATCCCCATGACCAGCGCCTGAAGCCACATGACGCCGCCTTCGTGGTTGGCGACAATCAAGGCGGGGCCCTCGGGCAACCGTTTCATGCCTGTTGTTTCCATGCGGAAATAGGCTTCAAGGATTCTCCGAACGGTAGGCCCGGTTTTGCGAACAAACCGGGGGTCTGCCTGGTCCAGTCGGTCCTGGTCGCCCTTCCGGCCCCACTCCTTCAACCAGTAAACCAGCGTCTTTAGAGAGCTTCCCATGGGCGTTCTCCTTGTTTCAGGCGATTGGCTGCGATGGGCCAAACAGGATGTGGATAGGGTGGTCTTTGGAATCGTCGAGCAGGTCAAGAACTCCGCCTTCCAGAATCAGGCCGTTGTCCATGACCCGAGCCGGACCGCTGTGGCTGGGCTCTTGCTCGAACTGCAGGTGATAGAAGGTGCGCCCGAAGCGATAGTGCAATTTGAAGTGGGTCCACGAAACCGGAACCCTGGGGTTGAACCGAAGGGAATGGCCCTGGCGATCCAGCCCGAAAACCACCTCGTGCAAAAGCCGATAGAACCACGAGGCAGACCCGGTATACCAGCTCCAACCACCCCGACCTTCGTAGGGCGGCTGGCTGTAGATGTCAGCGGCCAGGACATAGGGTTCCGTGCGATATCGCTGCAACGAGGTTGCATCCAGAGCATGGTTTATGGGATTCAGCAACTTAATCAGTTCATCGGCCTGCTGGCTGCGTCCCGCCATGGCAAAGGCCATCGCTGCCCAGACCGCAGCGTGGGTATACTGGCCCCCATTCTCTCGGACGCCGGCCGGATATCCCTGAACATAACCTGGGTCGCAGTTGGGATTCTGGAATGGGGGCGTGAACAGTTCCACGATCCCAAGTTCGGGGCGAACCAGTTGTTTCTGAACCGAATCCAATGCCATCTTTCGACGACGAGGCGTTCCCATTCCCGCCAGCGTCGCCCAGCTTTGCGGCAACAGGTCAATGCGGCACTCGGCATTTTGTGCCGATCCAAGCGGCTGGCCATTGTCGAAATAGGCTCGAAGATACCATTCACCGTCCCAGCCGGCCGTTTCCACTCGCTCTTCCAGCAAAGCAGCCTCGGAAGAACACAAATTGGCGAAATCCGGGTCACTGGACTTTGTGGCCAGAGGGCCGAACTTCTTAAGGACGTGGCCCAGGAAGAACCCCAACCAGACACTCTCGCCCTGCCCCAAGGGCCCTACCCGATTCATTCCATCGTTCCAATCACCACTTCCCATAAGGGGCAACCCGTGGCTTCCGAACCGAAGGCCCAGTTGGATTGCGCGGGTACAGTGTTCATAAAGGGTGCCCCTCTGCTCGGAACGCCCGGGGCGGTCGTAATAACTCTCCTCGCCTTCTTCGAGACAGCGACCGGTCAAATAGGGGCGAACTTCCAGCAACACGTCGGTATCACCTGTAAATTCCACGTAACGGGCCGCAGCATAAGGAAGCCACAAGAAGTCATCCGAACAGCGGGTCCGCACACCTCGTCCACCGGGCGGATGCCACCAATGCAGCACATCCCCCTCCACGAACTGTTGTTCAGCGCAGCGCAGCAGTTGCTCTCGGCACAATTCCGGGGCTTCATGCAAAAGCGCCAGACTATCCTGTAACTGGTCACGGAATCCGAACGCCCCCCCCGACTGGTAGAAGCCGGTGCGGCCCCACATTCTGCCGGAAAGTACCTGATAGGGAAGCCAGCCGTTCAACATGATGTCCAAGGCAGGGTCCGGGGTCTCCGAGTGCAGCACCCCCAGTTTTTCGTTCCAGAAGCGCCAGACTTCCTCCAACGCCACTCGGGCTACGGCAACCCCGCGGTGGTTCCGGACCAGGGCGCTGGCTTCCAAAGTGCCCTCCCCTGCGCCCATGATAAAGGCAGTTTCTCGAACCTCTCCGGGGGCCAGGTCCAGGCAGATTTGCATGGCAGCACAAGGGTCCATGCCCACGCCAAGCCGGCCCGAAAGGCGTCCCAGTCGCATGGCATCCGGGTTGGCGGGATTTCCGTTTCTGCCCAGAAATTCGCAGCGGTCGCCCGTCACGCTGTGAGGGGTAGCACTGCAGTCGAAAAAGACCACCGAGTTGTAGAATTCGCTGCTGAAGCGATTCCTGGCCAGGATTGCGCCGGTCAACGGTTCCCGTTCGGTTTCCGTGTGGAGGGCATTTCTGGATCGCAAGTCGCCCAGCACCAGTTCCGCACACGCAAAAAGGCTTAAGGAGCGGTTGGTCGACGCTCTGTTGCGGATTTTCAGCACCGTATATTTCACGGGCGCAGATACCGAGACATAGGTCGTGGTTTCGATCTGCAGGTCGTTTTCCGTGTGTTCAAAGACGCTGTAACCAAAGCCGTGGCGACACGTGTGGGACGAGCAGGCCGGACCGGCAGGCGCCATGGGGTTGAAGTGCCTGCCGTTGGTATCATCTCGCACAAACAGCGTCTCGCCGCTGGGGTCTGAAACCGGGTCATTGCTCCAGGGAGTCAGGCGGAAGAGTTGGGCGTTTTGGAACCATGTATATGCACTGCCACTTTCGCTGACCAGAGTTCCGAACCTGGGGTTGGCGATGACGTTGACCCAGGGTGCGGGCGTTTTGCCTCCCTGGGGCATCTCCACCACATACTCCTTTCCGTCGGGCGTAAATCCTCCGATGCCGTTGGCGAAGACCAGTTTCCGGCTTGTGGGCACCCACGGCGCCGAAACAGGCGGGACAGACGCAGAGGAACCCGATGATACGGGGACCAGGAGAGGAGCCTTGGGCGTGGGGACCAGGTTTTGCCAACGTTCCAGTTGTTGTTCCAACGGACCTTCGACATCCCGGATAACCAGATGTGCGGCGGTAAGCAGCAATACACGGTCCTCCTCGGGGAACCGGTCTACCTGACGCAGAAATACCCCGCCCGGCTTGTCAATGAGATGCGCCTCGGTTCCGCCGGCGATGAGTCCCTGCAGCCTCTCCCCGACTTCGTTGCGATAACCTGAAGCATCTTCGTTCCAAATCACCAGATCCGTGTAGAGACCGAAGTTCCTCCAGTAGGCGTGGGCCCGAAGCAGGTCGCGCACAATCTGCGTGTCCCCACCGCCGGCGATACGAAGCAGCACAATGGGCAGGTCCCCGGACAATGCATAGGGCCATAAACCGGACTGGCCTTTTCGGTTTCTGCGAAGCACGCCGCTGGGGGCTCGGTAAGCCGCTTTTGGGAACAACATGGCTGAGGCCAGTTGGCCATACCGCTGCGAGTCGGCTTCACTTGCCCCCAAATGAGCCAGAATGGCGCGGGCATACGGCGAAGAGATGCCAAAAACGCGGTCGGCCAACCGATGGTCCTGATACCGGGTCGCCAACAGCACCGCGGCTTCCCGGGTGGGCGCAACACCCAGTGTCAGATCCAATTTGACCTGTTCCCCAGGACGCAACACCACTTTCCGTCTGATGGCCGCACAGGGGTCCAGGACCGCACCACAGGTGCCGGACAGCGGGCCCCACTCCTGCATCATCTCTGGGCTTCGAAGGCTGTTGCCTCGCCCAATGAAGCGGCTTCGGTCGGTCTCAAAGCTGCACTCTCCGTCGGCACCACTGCGCGCCAAAAGCAGACAGAACATCCACGGGGGGCTCTCATCCCCGTTTTTGGGGCGGCGAGTGGCCAGAATGGTGCTGAGCTCGGGCAGAAGCTCGGTTTGAACAAACAAGTTACTGAAGGTGCGATGGACCTCATCGGACAATCCCGGGGCCAGCACAACTTCCGCATAGCTGGTCAGAATCATGGGCCGGGTGCTTTCGGAACGGTTTGTCAGCGTGATCCGGCGAACTTCCAGGTCGTCTTCGGACGAGACGGCGATGTCCGTGTAGGTCTCAATCTGAGCGTCCTGCCTTCGGAATTCCGCCCTTCCCGAAGAGAATAGCGCCTGATGATCCATTCCTGCAGACAACGCCGGTTGAAACGAGTTGGACCACCAGCGATGGCTCAGACCGTCGCCGACGTAACCAAAGACGCCCGACGCCTCCGACGTAGGGTCCGCCCGCCATCGAGTGACCGCCAGGTCCTGCCACCGGCTGTATCCACTGCCCACGGAAGAGACCATGACGTGATACCGACCGTTGGAAAGCAACTGGACTTCGGCAGTCGGCGTGTTGGGCACGCTGAAGGCCCGAAGCACACTTTGCACAGGCCGTTGAATTCGATGGCTGGTAGCGTGGGCTTCACGGGGATGGGGGTGAACCAGCGCCACCGCTTTGGGAATGCGCTCCTGCAGCAACAAAGCCGCTGCTCGGAATTCAGGGGTGCTTAAGAATCGGCCTTGCATTCTTGGCCCCAGGACGGTTTGACTCAGCGCCAGCAGGCTCATGCCGTGGTGATGGGCCATATATGCCGCAACGAGAACGGCTTCGTTCCCCTCCGAGGTCCGATGTGGGGTGAAGTCGATGGCCTCATAGAACCCATAGGGTC
>CAYTWV010000287.1:0-6258 GCA_964442235.1 uncultured Myxococcales bacterium
GCCCTGGCAGCCCTCCAACGCATCGTCTTCAGCCCTGCTCCCCCCCCTGCCCAGCTTCGTCGGGAAGTCCCGAACCGTTGTCGTCGACGGCAACAGTAAGCCCACTGTGGTCTTGCTGCAGAGAGACCTCGATCACGTCGGCCCCCGAATGGCGCAAGGCATTGGAAAGAGCCTCTTGAACCAGGCGGAAGACGTTGAGGGCATCTTGGGTGCAAGAAGAGTCGGCCTCGTGGCGGTGCCGAAATACGATGGAAGTCTCCGTGGCTTCTGAGGTGCGTCGGACCAGATCGCCCAAGGCGCCGGGCAGTTCATCCGACGTGAGGCAGCCGGGGCTGAGATGGCGGGAGAGCCCTTGAACCTCGCCAATGGTTCGGCCAAGGCCGCTTACCAGCGCAGACATCAACTCGGAAAGGGGTGAGTCCGGTGCGGGTTGCGACTTCTGCACGCGCTTTGCCAGCAGCAGAAGTCCGGTCAAGTCCTGACAGACCCCGTCATGAAGCTCGCTTCCAATCCGCTGTTTCTCCCGCTCCGCTGCATTCTGGACCTCCCCCTCGAGGCGCTGCCGCTCCTCGGCCTCGTCTCGAAGCTGGTGGGTCATCCGGGACTCTCTCTGAACCGAGGTCCACATGACGTGGGTGAACCAGGCCAGCAGGGCCAATTGGGGGACCATCGCTCCAATTAGGGGAAGGGAGTGAAATAGCCAATCCGAGGCATAGACACGTGGCAACTCGGCCAGCAGCCACCCCTGTGCAGTAGCCCAGGATGCCAGCACCGCTCCCACCAGATTGACGGCCCCAAAGAAAACCCCGAATCGAACACCGCCCAGAAGCATGATGGTAAAGGGTGTCGTCACCACGGTCACCCGGAAACCCAGAAACCCCCCCCCTCTGGAAAGCATGGCGAGGGCCCAGAGCCAAATAGAGACTGCAAGAAGGATGACGCGGAGGTTCGCAGGGGCCCTTCGGAGCGTGGCTACTGCCCCAATGAGCAGCCAGGCCGACGTCACCATGACCTTGGCACCCCATGGTATGTCGGCCTTCATAAGAGAAATAGCCAATAGCGGGAAGTGCACGCACGCAGTAAACAGACTGAAAAAGTCCATGGCCTTGGTGCGCCACCTCTGCATGAGCAGTTCCGGTGGCCCGCCCACATCCTCGTCGGCCCAATCCAGTAGTCTGCTTGGCGACAATCTCCTCCTCCATGGCCCCGAATCGAGCCAGTGTCGGGCCGTTCCCTGGGGGCGAAATCGGTTGGTATCCTCCGCCCGAATCCGACAAAGACGCGTGGCGATACTACCCACCAAAGGGCATATCGTCGAGCGGATTCCTGTTGCTTCTGCGGCGCCTGTATGCGTTTCCCCCTACAGGTCTTGTACGTGTTTCCGCTGCTGGCGCGGGGTGGCATTTTCTGCTACCAATCGCCGCCGTATGTGTGTGCGACAACCGCCCGGATTGGCGGGGAGCAGTTCGCTCGGAAAGCCCCGCCGTGTTGCGGGGAAGGGAGAGAAGGGAATGCGACACTTGACGAAGGGGCTGATGATTCTTGGGGTGGTCTTCTGTCTGTTGCCGGCGTGCACCGAGACGACGGATTGCGCTCTTTTACCGGCGGAGGACGTCCTGGGTGAAGATGGGCAGGAATGGGATGCGTCGTTCGGAACTACCACCAATCTCGAATGCAACCCCTCAACCTGGCAGACGTATCTTCCGGACCTGAGTTGGTGCGCCCTGGGTGGTGCGAATCTTGCCGGCGCCAATTTGACCGGCGTGAATCTCAATTCTGCAAGCCTGAACGGCGCCAACCTGATTAATGCGAACCTGACGAATGCGAATCTGACGATTGCGCTCCTCTGGTCAGCGCAACTTGTCGACGCCAATCTGACGGGGGCCAACCTGACCCTGGCCATGATGGACGGGGCGTACCTCAAGAATACGAATCTAACGAGTGCGAATCTGACGAACGCCACCCTGCGTATGGTCCGCTCCAGTGGCATCGTGGCCACCACCGCGCCCACACTCCCTGCGGACTACAAGATCGTCAATGGCTTCCTGGTCGGTCCCCAGGTGAACCTCGGTGGGGTGACCTTGAGTGGCGCGAATCTGAGCAGTACGAAACTGAATGGGGCGGACCTGAACTACGCAGCATTGAAGGGAACCCTCTTCTTTGGTGCCGTACTCTCGGGTGCGAACCTGACCCACGCCAACTTGGCCGGTGCCGTACTGACTGCAGCGGATCTGACCAATGCGAACCTGACGGTGGCAAGCTTGTACAACGCCAATTTGAAGGGTGCCAACATGAAGGGAGCCCTCGTGGTGGGAACCCTGACGATGGGGGCCATCACCGACAAAACCACGACCTGTTCCAACGGCAAGCCCGGCCCCTGCTGGTAGGGACTCAGCCGCCCGCAAGCAATTGCCCCCATCTCTCGCCCGACCCACCCCTTGCCCCGCCTCAGTTCCTGCGGAAATACAACCGCACACGAGACGTGCTGAACGTGTCGTAAGTCGGGATTCCGTCGCCATACACGGACTGAGTTCCGATGGCCCAGCCCGCTGCATCCCCGCCCTCGCAATCCAGGCCCGCCTGGCTGGCCTCCTCCCACCCCAGGCCACTGAAGAAGCCGTTCACCCCGACGCCGACCTGGAAGGGCGGGGTCATGGTGACGTTCATGGCACTCCCTCGTTCGACAAGCGGATTGCCCGTCTGCTGCCACTCCACACCGCTGTCTTCGGCGGTGTTCCACGTCAACTTGAAGGTGTATTCGCCCTTGGTGTCGCTGAATGCGGCCAAATGCTGGAGCACGCTCCACGCTCCCCCGTTGGGAGCCGTGATGGTCACTCCGGCTCGGTAGGCAGCGGGGCCTGGCCACTCTCCAAGGGTTGCGTCCTGGTCGGCGATTTGAGTCCACCAACCCGAGGTAAATTCGCAGAAGACATCGAAAGCCCCCACAGGGCCAAACGAGCCGTCCGGGTCGATGGTGTACACACCGTTGTCCCAGTATCCCGAGTGGTAGATGTCCTGACAGTCGATGGGAACACTGCGCTCTCTGCGGATGTAGAGACGGACTCGGTCGGTGACCAGTTCGCCCAGCTCCGAGGAGGCGAAGGCCGGAATGCCTCCGTTGTAAGCGGCCGAAGTACCTACGGACCAGCCACCGGCGCTCCACTCCCCGGCCAGCGCTGCCTGGGTTCCTCCGGTAGTCAACGCCGAGAAGAGCCCCGAATACCCCACCTGGTTCTTGGGGACCATCAAGGCACTGGTCGCATTGTTTGCGCTTCCTCCTACTGGCGAGCCCCACTGTCGCCATTCAATGTATTGATCCTCTGACTGGTTCCATGTTAGTCTCAAGATGTATTGAGTTCCCATGCCAATTGAGTCAAGATGTTGCAGAACGCTCCACTGCCCACCGTTGGGAGGCGTTGTCGTCACCCCCGCCAACCAGTCTCCGGAAGGCAGGTAGCCCGCGGCGACGTTCACGTCCTGGTCGACCACCTGGGTCCAACCGCCATGGGCCATGTCGCAGTAGACCTGGAAGGGCGGTACGGGACCTGCATCATAGTCGGGGTCGATGTAGTAGAGGCCGTCGACCGAAGCCGGCTCGTTGTCCAAAATGGTTTGGCAATCGGCCCCCTGCGATTTGGAGACGCAAGCCGTCAACCCGGTTTCCGCATAGCCTTCGGGGCAGGTACAGGAGAAGCTTCCGAACGTGTTGGTGCAGGTGCCGGGGTCGCAAGGGTTGTTCCCCCCGTCGCCCAGGTCACACTCGTCGATGTCGTCGCAGGGGGTGGCTGGGTCCAGGTCGGCATCCTTGAAGCCATTGGTACAACTCTGTGCCAGGGCACTTCCACCTGCGCAGTAGCTTCCCGACGCACATCCTGTGCAATCGGTGGCTGCGTCTGCATCGGCGTCCTGGGTTCCCGCCGGGCACGCCACCGGAAGGGCCGCCCCACCGGCGCAGTACGTGCCAGCGCTGCAGGGCGTACACACGGTAGCTGGCAGGCCATCGGCGTCTTGAGTTCCCGCCGCACAGGGCGAAGCAAGCGCTGCGCCGCCGGCACAGTAGAGGCCAACACCCGAGTCACATGGAGTGCAAGGTGTCTTGGCATCGGCATCGACGTCTTCGGTACCGGCGGCACAGGCCGCAGCCAAGGCGGCCCCACCGGCACAATAGGTTCCGGCCTGGCATGACGTGCAGTCCGTCGCGGGGTCGAAGTCCGCATCCTCGGTGCCCGCCGCACAGCTTACCGGCAGCGCAGGGCCGCCCGCACAGTAGGTGCCTGCCTGGCAAGGCGTACACTCGGTGGCCGGATCCGAATCCGCATCCTCCGTCCCTGAGACACAAGGGACCGGGGCCGTGGCCCCGCCAGCGCAGTAGGTTCCCGCCTGGCAGGACGTGCAGTCCGTCGCGGGGTCGGAGTCCGCATCCTCCGTCCCTGCGGCACAGGGCACCGCGGCCGCAGCGCCACCGGCGCAGAATTGGCCCGGTTGGCAGTCGGTGCAAACCGGGGGTGCCGTAGCCGTCGCCGGGGTGGTCTCCACGGTTCCGGCAGCGCAACTGTGAGCGGAGCAGGTCGATTCATTGGGACCGGACGTGTAGGTCCCGGCCCCGCACTCAAGGCACACGCGGTCCTCGGTAGCGCTTGGCGTGTTGCTGACATAGGTCCCGGCGGGGCAATCGTTCCCGGGTCCGCACAGGACTGCGTTTGCTTTGGTGCTGAAGCTGCCGCCAGCGCACGCCTCGCAAGTCTGGTCCTGGGTGGGGGTGCCTTCTGCGAGGATGTACTCCCCTGGGAGGCACTGGGTGAAGCCGGCGCATTCGACGGCGTTGGCCGTATTGCTGAAGGTGCCTGCGCCGCAAGGGGCACAGGCCCGGTCCTCGACGGCGCTGCCCGGGGTTGCAGCGTACTGGCCCGCATCGCAGTTCGTCCAGGCCGTGCAACTGGCGGCGTTGGCCGTGGAACTGAAGCTTTCGGGGGCGCACGCTACGCAGCTGCGGTCCAAAGTGGCGCTGCCCGCAGCCAGTTCATATTGGCCCGGGGCGCAATCGCCTTGGGGCACGCAGGGCGTCGCTGCCTTGCCGTCGTCGTCCCAATTTCCAGCCTCGCAGGGCAGGGGAACGTCGGCGCCGCCGCCACAAAAGGTGCCCTGGTCACATGCCTGGCAGGGGGTAGAGGGAAGGCCGTCGTGGTCCCAGGTTCCCGGGGCACAGGCGCAGGTTCCCGCTTCAGGGTCCAGGTCGTCACAGTCGACATCCACCAGCACGCCGTAGCCGTCCTTGTCCGGGTCACAGTCGTCGCCGATGCCATCGTGATCCAAGTCATTCTGGTCGGGATTGTAGGTTGCGGAGCAGTTGTCTTGCGTGTCGGGAACAATGTCGCCGTCACAGCCGCAAAGGGGTGGGCAAACGTCCGGCCCGCAGGACTCTACCTGTTCGGTCCGGTCCACGGTGCCGTCAGCCCCATCGTCAATCTCCAAGGCAAGTGTCGTCCCGCTCCACACCTCGTGGAAGTTGAGGCCGAGACCAACGGGCAGGTCGAACGACATCAAGACCACGATTTCATTGGCCAACCCATTGGAATCCAGGGTCTTGATTCGCAATCGCACCTCAGACGAGCCGGTGCCCTTCAGGGTGACCTTGGTCTTCCCTGTGACAGGGTCAATCTCGGTGGCCATGTCGGCCCCCTGACCTGCTTCGGGGTCGCTGGACTTCACTTCGACCGCTACGGTGACGGCCCCCTTGTCGGGGGTTCGAGCGCTGAGTTGGAGGGGGCCGACATTGGGCGTATCCGTGGTGTAGTGGACGGCCCCGTCCCCAACCACGTTGAGGATGTGGTTTCCCCCGAATCCCGCGCCCCGCACGGTGGCGCTGCTGCCTGGCCGGTAGGAGGTGATGAAGAAGGCATCGGCAGAGCCCGCCGGTCCGGAGTTCGATTTCGCCCGAATGATCAGGGGAAGCGGGGTGGAGGCTACAAATGTATAGGAGGAATCCACATTCCAATAGCCATCATCGGTAAAGGATGGCTGTACACTAAGACCAGGGATGTCGGAGTAGAACCCATCGGGCCCCTCCCCCGCCTTATTCCCTGCTTGATCTTCGGTCTCCACATCCAGCGTTCCGCCAAATCCCACGGTCTGGCCCGTGGTGGTTCCGGCACAGAAGTAGCACGGCTGCTGCCCGAGGCGAGCGCTGTTGGGGGTAAGGAAGATGGGGTTTCGCTTTCCGGGTCCGCCCTCATAGAGGCCTTCCGGTTCGTCAGGATT
>CAYTWV010000288.1:0-5292 GCA_964442235.1 uncultured Myxococcales bacterium
CCCCCCTTGGGCCAAGATCATCCATGACTGCCGGGGCACGTTCGGCCAGATTCCAGCCAGCATGAAGGTGCTGGCACAAGGCGGTGACACGGATGTGGGCGTGGGCCAGCGCTACGGCCCCACCGCGACCGATTCCTTCACCTACATCTCTTACCACGTAGGCAAAAAGCAGCGCTTCGACCGAAAAGAGTCGCCCATGGGAGTCGAAATCATGGTCGAAGGCGAGGACTCTTCGGCGGTTTACGACTTCCTTCATGTCTGGATCAAAGGCGATAAATCCGGTGGGTTTACGTCCCCCATCTACGTCACGATCAAGGGAAACATGGGTGGCGAACGCCGCTTCAAAATCGTCCGAGCCCGAGAGCAGTGGTTCGACTTTCGATTCCCCGTGAAAGCGGCCCTTAAAGAGGGGCAAGGCGAAAGCATCAAGTCCGTGGCGATCTTCACCGATGCCCGGGACGTCACCCCCCCACTGGCCTTGTTCTTGCTTGGCGGCGTCTATCTGGAGCCCGCCGGAATTCCATCCCCGAAAGATATCCTGGATTTGCCGCCTTCGGGCGTCGAGCCCGCACCCGGGGACCCGCTATCGCCCGGTGCCGCGGCTCCGGGCAGCACCCCTGCCCCGGGCTCGGCCACCCCAGCGGCCCCCGCAGGGCCAACGGGCTCACCCACTACTGGCCCTGCCACCAAGTCCACACCCAAGTCCACCCCCAAGCCCGCCAAACCCGCTGCCAAAGACAGCATCCCCGACAACGCCCCTGAACCCTAGGTCGGACCTGTCGGACCTGTCGGACCTGTCGGACCTGTCGGACCTGTCGGACTTGTCGGACTTGTCGGACTTGTCGGACTTGTCGGACTTGTCGGACGTGTCGGACTTGTCGGACCACCGGGCCTAACTGCCGCTCTCCACGGCGGTCGGCCACACCCCAGAATCGTTGTACTGTTCCATCACGGGAATCAACTTGGCGGGCAAATCGGTCTGCCACAGATCCACGCCGGCATCCACGAACGTCTTCCACCCGCTTGTTTGGCCCAGAGTGGCAAAGACGTCTCCGGTGGCCATGACATCCTGCTGGACCTTCACGCCCAGTGCGTGGACGGCCTGCACAAACTCGGGTTTGGCTTCGGCATAAGACAATTCCACGATGATCAGGCCCGGCAGGACCAACAGCAGGTCCTGTACCTGTTCAATCGTCTCCGTGGCTGGCATCAGCAGCAGGTCGCTGCAGGTGGGGGCCATATCGAGAATGATTTGCCTGTCGTCCCGAATAAGGGCCACCTTCTCGAACCCTCCTTGGCGCACAACGTCCACCACGGTCTGCCAGGCACCGGTCTTCTGGTCGACATAGATCATGAGCCCCAACTCTTCGGCCAGGGCCAAGGCCTCTTGGAACGTGGGCACTTTCTGGGTTTCCGGATTTTCGGGGTCGGCACCTTTCAGAGTCAGTTCCTGGATCTGCGCCCAAGTCAAACCGTCCACTTCCCCCGAGCCGTCGGTCGTTCCATCCACGCTGCTGTCGTGCATCAATATGACCACACCGTCGGAGGTAGCACGCGTGTCCAACTCCACAAAGTCCGCCCCAAGTTCCGCTGCCCCTCGAATCGCTGCCAGCGAAGATTCGGGGTAGCGGATGTGGTCGCCCCGGTGGGCCGTAATCAAAATTCGATTACACGAGGGTGACATCAGGCAATCATATGCTGAAAGTCTGGGTTGAACCACCTGGTCATCCATGATGTCCTTGCCCGGCATGCTGTCGATTCCATCCCCAAGCCCTTGGTCTTGCGCAGACTCATCGGTGGGATTCAGGTCCTGTTGTTTCCAGTCCAGGGGCCTGGCATCGTCCGCCGGTACATCCACGCGCTGATCGGCCAGCACATCGACGGCATCCCCCTTCTTTTTTGAATCGGTGCCACAAGACATTGCAACTAGCATTACAAACAATACGCCCATCAATCGGCCCGGATGTCCTGTCATGTTCGCCCCCGTGTGCTCCTCCCTTGGTACGCCGCAAGCGGCCCAAGGTCAAGCCGGGAGGTTGCCTCCGCTGCCTTCTTCGTCCACCCCTTGCCCAAATGCGCCAAACGCTGTAAAAGCGTGACCGGGAGGTGGGCATGTCGCAAGCGATATTGGATGCCATTCGGGAAGCCGGAGTTGTGGGGGCGGGTGGTGCAGGGTTTCCTACCCATGTGAAGGCGCAGTCAAAAGTCGAGATCGTCGTGGCAAACGGCTCGGAGTGTGAGCCTTTGCTGCACTCGGATCAGAGTCTGATGGCGCACTTCGCTGCGGAGATTTTGCGCGGCCAGCAATTGGTGATGGAAGCCACGGGGGCCAAAGAGGGCATCGTGGCCTTAAAGGCCGTCTACAAAGAGGCCATTGCTGCCTTCAACAAGGTGCTGCCCAAATATCCGGAAATTCGACTGCACACATTGGGCAGTTTTTATCCCTCGGGGGACGAGCAGACCATCGTTTACGAAGCCACGGGCCGCATTGTGCCCGAGGGGGGAATCCCGCTGAACGTGGGAGTCTTGTGTGACAACGTCGAAACGTTGCTCAATGTGGCCAAGGCCTGGGGCGGAGCTGCGGTGACTCACCGTACCGTCAGCGTATTGGGCGAAGTTCGCCGGCCTGGCGTCTGGCGATTCCCAATCGGCACCAAGGTCAGCGAAGCCATTCGGGTAGCCGGCGGCACCGAACTGGACGAAGTTGCGGTGATTGACGGCGGGCCCATGATGGGCGCCATCAGTTTCACGACGGACGGTGTGATCCGCAAGACCACGTCGGCACTGATTATCACCCCGAAGGACCATCCCCACGTTGTGCGACGCACGTTGCCTGTGAACATGGAGTTGATTCGTACGGTTTCCATGTGCTGCGCTTGCCGGGAATGCACGGATTTGTGTCCTCGGTACCAGCTTGGACACGACCTGGAACCTCACAAGGTGATGAGGGCCGTGATTACCCGTTCGGAAACTCCGCCGTCGCAACTGACTCAGGCCCACATCTGCTGTTTGTGTGGAATCTGTGAAACCATTGCGTGCCCTCTGGGGCTGTCGCCACGAAACGTGTTTGCGCAAGTCAGGCAGGAGTTGCGGGCCAAAGGGGTTCCAAACCCCCACCACCGAGCTCCGACCGAAGTCCGTTTTGCATATCCCCATACAAAAATCCCCAAAGAGCGAGTCTTGGCTCGCTGCCAGATGACAGACTATTACAAGCACCTGCACTACGAAGGCGAAGTGGCCGACATCCGACGGGTCGAGATTCCGATGCAGCAGCATATCGGGGCCCCGTCGATTCCCTGCGTGAAGGTGGGTGAGGCCGTCAATCGAGGGCAGCTCATCGCTTCGATTCCAGAGGGAAAGCTTGGGGCCAACATGCACGCTTCGATTTCGGGCGTGGTCACCTCCGTAAACGCACAGCGCATCGTGATTGAGGGCTAACCATGAAAGAGCCAGCCGTCGGCATTATTGAACTGAACAGCCTGGCGTTGGGCACCGTGGTGGTGGACGCCATGGCCAAACGCAGTCCCATCAAGGTCGTGGAAAGCCACACCATCTGTCCCGGGAAGTTTCTGATTGTGGTGGCGGGTCTGGTCGATGAGATCAACGAGGCCATGAAGGCCGGCCGCCATTACGCCGGCTATACCATGACCGACAGCATCATTATCGAGAATCTGCATGCCCAGGTTCTGCCTGCCATGCAAGGGGCCAATCCCGTTCCGGAAATCAAGGCCGTGGGCCTTATAGAGACGTGGGCCGCCCCGCCATGCGTGATTGCTGCCGATGCGGCTTGCAAAGCAGCGGACATCACCCTGATTGAAGTGCGCCTGGCAAACGGCTTGGGTGGCAAGGCCTATATGACCTTGACGGGCGACTTGAACGCCGTGGAAGCGGCCATGGAAGCGGCGGTCAAGGCTGTCTCGTCGGGCCTGCTGATTCGGCACGAAATCATTCCTGCGCCGCACGACAGCGTGAAACCCACTTTGTATTAAGTAGAAACGTTACCAATCCAAGGCAGTACGGAATCTTTCCCAGCGGACGTGCTGGTCACTCCATATCCGCCACGATTCGGCGGCCTGGCGTGCCAAGATCTCCAGGCCATCCACCACCGTTGCCCCTTGGCTGGCGGCCACGCTCAAAAACGGGGTCGGTTCCGGACCATATACCAGGTCCATGGCGACCATGCCCGACTCCCAACGCACCTGGGGCAGCACTCCCTGAGTCAACGACGGGAAACCAATGGGCGTGGCCTGGATGACGAAGTCGCCCACCCATTCCCGCAGGTCAAGTGACCAAGGCAGGGTGTTCACTCCACGGCTTGTGAACCACTCCAGTTCGTCAGCGGGCTTCCTGGCCACAACCGTGATGCGCCGCACCTCCAGTTGTTCAAGCGCCCAAACCGCAGCTCTGGCGGCGCCCCCGGCGCCTAACACCAAGGCGCTGTGCCCCACGATTCCGGTCCGGGCCAGCGCCTGCAGCATGGCCGGGCCATCGGTGTTGTGCCCAATGGCGAAGTGGGCTCCCTCTGCTGGGGCCTTGGGCACCAACTCCAGACAATTCACGGCCCCGGTCTGCTGGGCACACCCTTCAAGTCGCCCCGCCCAACGGGCCGCCTTCTCTTTGTATGGAACCGTCACATTCAGCCCCCAGAACCCCAACTCCAGACATTCATCCAGGGTCTCCTCCAGGATGGCGGGCTCGGTTTCCACTAGTTCGTATGTACAACCCGGGCAGATTTCGGGCAGTAGTTCGGTCCACATCGGTTTAGAGAGGCTGTGACTGAGCGTACGCCCCAGCAGACCCAACTTCCGGGGCAGATGGGACCGCTCGTCTTGCGGTGAGAAGCTCATCGTTTTAGGACCTTCTGAAGCAGTTCGAAGAACTCCGGACAGGACTTTTCCTCACAATCGACGTTCTGAATCGTGGTGGTGCCCGAAGCGTGGTTCGCAGCCAGCGTGAACATCATGGACATCCGATGGTCCCCACAGGAATCGACCAAAGCGGCCTTGAGGGGGGTGGGCCCTCGAACGGTCACAGTGTCCTCTTCGACCTGAATGTCTGCGCCAAGGGCCGAAAGTCCAGCCACAGCACAACGAATTCGGTCGGTCTCTTTCAAACGCAATTCGCTGACCCCTCGAAGCACGCTGGTCCCTTCGGCCTGCGTCGCCAGCAGCATGACCAGCGGGACTTCATCGACAAGATAGGGCACGGCTTCCGGGTGAATTTCGATGGCCCTGAGTGGGGCCCAGCGAATCTCCACATCCCCGAAGGGTTCGTAACTGGAGTCGGCCGCTT
>CAYTWV010000288.1:5302-6117 GCA_964442235.1 uncultured Myxococcales bacterium
ATATCAACTTTGGCCCCCATCCAGGCCAACGCCTCGAAGAATCCCATTCGGGTGGGGTTCACGCAGATGTTTCGCAGGGTAAGCTGCGAGTTGCGGCCCAACGCTGCGGCAGCGGCAAAAAATGCGGCAGTACTGGTATCACCGGGAACGTTGATGGCGATGGCATCCAAGGCGCTGGGCTCCACCATCAGCGCATCTTTCGTCACTACGACGCGGCCGCCCATTCGAGGAATCAGTCGCTCGGCATGGTCACGGCTTCCAATGGCACCTCGAATCACCGATCGCCCGTCGGCAAACAGCCCGGCCAGCAGCAGCGCCGTCTTAACCTGTGCGGAAGCCACGGGCATTTCGTATTGCAGCGCCTGCGCCTTGGGCGGGGGAATCACCAATACCGGGGCATGTTCACCCTGAGTGGGTTCAAACTGTGCTCCCATTTGGGACAGCGGCTCCATGACGCGGCGCATGGGCCTCGCCCTTAACGAAGCGTCCCCATCCAACGTTGTGGTGCTGCCCTTGCCCACCAGTGCCCCCATCATCAGCCGAAGGGTCGTGGCACTGCCGCCACAGTCCACGGGTTGCGCCGGGCTGCGAAATCGCCCTTTGCCCACCCCTTCAACACTCACGCTGGTGCCGGCACGCTCGATGGAGACTCCCAGGGCCTTAAGCACCCGGATCGTGGCATCGACATCTCGGTTGACGGGAGCCCCTTTTATGAAGGTTTGCCCCCGCGCCAAAGCGCCCAGAATCAAGGCTCGGTGAGTAATGGACTTGTCGCCGGGGACCCACAGATCTCCACTTAGCTCGAATCCTTTGTG
>CAYTWV010000289.1:0-2297 GCA_964442235.1 uncultured Myxococcales bacterium
TCGTGGCACAGACACACCAAGTCACACCACAAAACACGGCGTCAACCGGGGTCGATTCGTACTAGTCCTTCTACGCAGCTACCAGCAACGAGTCCTTCTTGACCTTGAGCTGAGTTCCGCGCCACTGAGTCTTGGACGAGAGGATGGGGCGAGGGAAGATTGCGGCGATGATCAGGTCTTTGACGGGCGAGGCAAGAAATGCCAGAGCAGGGATGGGGCGGCCAAGCCAACGATTCTGAAGCATGTCGCCCAGCACCTTGACGCTCCATGAGGTAGCCAGCAGTGCCAGGCCCACCATGGAGAAACCGGTGCAGGCGAACAGAACCAGACTCCAGAAGGGGAAATTGGTCATCAGTTCGGCGACGTAGGCCGGACGGTTGATGTTCCAGCGAAGCTGAGCCCAGCGGGTGTGGCGATTGATGAACTGTTCCATAGACCAGTTGGTCGTAATGGTGTTAATCGTGTAGCCCGACAACCGGACTTCGTACCCGGCCTTCATATAGGCTCGTCCCATGAGGTAGTCCTCGGCCAGGTAGTTGGCAAAACGCTGCAGGCCGCCCAACTGGTTCATTTGGGTGCGGCGGAAGAATATGGACTTGCCCACGACCACCGTCTGGTCGGCAGCGCTGTCAGCCAGGCTAACGGACCCCATGACAAAGGTGTTCATGTGCAGGCTTTCGAAGAACGATCCGGCACTTCCCCCGCCTTGAGCACGAATCAGGTTGGTAACGATTCCCACGACGGGACTGGCGAAGGACTGAATGTTGACCCGCAGGTAATCCTTGTCCACTCGCACGTTGGAGTCGCTGATGACCAGGTGTTCGAAGCGGGCGTGGGGAATCATCCCTATCAGGTTGTTGACCTTGGGGTTGTAGCCGGCCTGGCTTTCGGTGGTCATGACCAACCGAATGTTGGCATGGGGGAACTCTTCCTGAAGAGAACGAACGACCTCGATGGCCGGATCGGTCGGCTTCTGGACCCCGAACACCAGTTCGAATTCGGGGTAGTCCTGCTGGATGAACGATATCAGGTTCTGCCTGAGTTCCCCATCGGTGCCAGCCAGGGGTTTGAGCACCGAGATAGGAGGAAGGAATCCTCGGAACTGGAATTCTGAGGCCTTCCCGGCCAGTCGCTGCACTTCTTCACGCTTATTTCGGCCCTTGCGAAGCTTTAGATAGGATGCGGCCCACATGCCCACATGGGCCAGAATGCCGATACTGACAACCAGCAGAAGGATGAAGCTAATCGAGTTCATGTTAGACCTCCCCTGTCGGGAAACACGTGCTGTGGCTTCCTCGACTAGGGCTGAATTTCGCACGGCACGATTCAGACATGGCGAATCGAGTGTTAGATATTCGTGAGTCGTGAAGGGTCAGGGAGCGGCGCTGGCACAGTCTGGAATTCGGAAATCAATGTTCGAACCTGCATCGGCCCACAGTCGCAAAGTTGTGTTGTGTGGCCCTTGCGGTTGGCTGTTGACTTGTGCGAGAACTCCGCTACGTTTCTTCCATAGATTCAGGTCAACGTTGTGCCAGCCCCTGCGGTTTTTGTCTGTGGTTTCGAGGCCCGGGTATTCGACAGCCCATTGGAATGCAGCAAGGGAGACGCCGAATGATGGAAACGAAGGGCAGAGCGGCGCTGGTTGCGATATTGGCGGTGCTGGCCTTGGGGTCTGGGGCCGCTGCGGCATCCGAAGAGGACGATGCGGTTCGCACGATCGATCTGAGTGCGGAGTACCGTGCACAAATGCTATACATCAACCCCTTGGAGTTGAATGGCCTGGTTGCTCGGGAAGTGGCGTATGCGCAGCATCGTCTTCGACTGGAGCCAGTTTTTCGGCCCGTGGAAGGCGTTCGGCTGTTCGGGCAGTTCGACCTGCTGGACGGCGTGCTGGCTGGGGACAACGGGGATGCTGGCGGAACGCCGAACACGTCGTCCGGGTTGGGATTGACCTCCCGGTGGCCCAACAACGCCACGTGGAAAGTCGGGCTGCTAAAGGGGCGAGATCCTCTCAGCCCGGACAGCTACGGCCTTGTTCTGGATGAAGCAGAGCCGGTAAAGGTGAACCGGTTTTGGGGAGAAGTGATGCTGCCTGTGGGGGTGCTTCGTATCGGCCGACAGCCCTCGTCGACCGGGCCAGGCATCAATATTCACGATGGTTCCAGAAGCAATCGGTGGGGAGTCTCTCGGTATTCGGCCACAGCGGACCGGTTCCTCTTCGCCACGAAAGTTTCCGAAGTGTACCGAATGTTGCGTGACGGGGAATTGTATGGCTGAGCCCGATATCGAGAGTTTTG
>CAYTWV010000289.1:2307-6076 GCA_964442235.1 uncultured Myxococcales bacterium
CCTACACAGCGGACCGATCATTTGACAATGGAGTCATCTTGGCGGCTGGGTACGACGTAGCCGTGGAGGATGACATTGGATTCGATTCGGACGATCTGTGGCAAGGCGTGGGCATGCTGCAGATTCGAGTGAAAGAACCCACTCTGATGGGGCTGGACTGGCATCCGTTCCTGTTTCAGGTGGCGGGTGGCGGTCGATTCGGCAAGGAGTTCAACACCGAGGTATTCTCGGTTCCGGTAAGCCTGGAGTGCGGGATTGGCCCGGTTCACTTTGTTGGCGAGGCGGTAGCGGTGTTTGGGACGACGCGGGAAATCAGTGAGGGAATGGCAGCACTTAGGGAGTCGGACGAAGCAAAACGAGTGGTACGAGACCAGGAAATATTGGGATTTGGTGCCCGTGCGATACTGGATGTGAAGATGGGGCCGGTTACCGGGACCCTGGAATTCGATTACGCCAGCGGCGATTCGGATCCACGGGACGAGACGCCGCTTACGACGTACAGTTTTGACCGGGATGCCAATGTGGGGCTGCTGCTTTTCGAGCACGTTCTTGCGTTCGAGACCGCTCGGTCGGCGGCTGTGGGAATAGAGAATCTTCAGCACGTGGGTTCTGACTCGTTCCCGCTGACCGAAATCGCCAGTGATGGGCGGGTACAAAACGCCATCCTCTTTTTCCCTCAGGTTCTGATCGAGCCGGTTAAGGAATTCGGAATCCGGCTGGGCGTGCTGTTTGCCTGGGCCGCGGCGCCGGTGACCGACCCAATCATGACCCTGCTTCGGGAAGACGGTGAGCGAATCGGAGACGATGCGGTGAATTGGAATGGTGGCAAGCCTGCCAGCTATTACGGCACGGAGTTCGACCTGCAATTGGAATGGAGGTTTCGAGAGCACTTCATCTGGACTCTGGAAACGGCGATGCTGTTGCCCGGTCCTGCTTTGCGGGACGAGAGCGGCGACGCCGTGCCGAGTTTCCTTCTCGAAAATCGCTTCACGTTTTTGTTTTGAGGAGGGCCGCCATGTGCCAGGTTCAGACGACAATCAGAAGGGGCGGCCTCGCCACCGCAATGTTCGTTCTGATGACAGCGTGCACCTACGACCCACCACCGGAGGTGACTCTGGTTACCCCGGCGAACAAGATCTTTGTCATCGCAGAGCCCATCTACCTGGAGTTCAGCGAACCGGTGCAGCCGGGGTCCCTTGAGGTTCGTGTGTGGCCGGGCCAGAAGGACCTGTACACCCTGGAGAAGGAACGAAAGCCGGGCGTCGAGGCGGTGATGGACACGTGTACTGTGGCAAGCAGTCCGTGTGCGGGCGGGAAGGTGACGTTAGGCATTGATGCGGCTCTAACCAGGGCAACGCTGTTGGCTGAATCAGGTGCCTTTGGGCCTGTCGGGACTCCGCTAGTACTGGAGGTCACGGGAGCGCTTTCGGACGAAGCGGGCCAGCGCAAAAAGGTGTCGGTGTTTTTTGATTTCCAGATTGCCGAAGAGATCTGGGGCCCCAAAGGCGATGTGACGGCGAACGATGGAGATAACGAAGAAATTGCCCTGGAACCCCTGGGAATTCCTATGGGGCGGTACCTTTTTGCTGCCGATTTTACCAGCCCGGTCAAGCTCTCTCAGCAGTTCTGGACTGACCTTCGAGCAGACGATTTTACCGGCGAGTTCGTGATGTTATTGACCGATGCAGATCCGGTCAAAAATGCCCCGATCAATACGTCTGACCCAAAGCTTCTGGTGATGGACACCGGCGACGAGGGGTTCATCTTTGCCATTCAGGGTAAGGTCCATCGCGACGAGGAAGACAAACTGGTATTTAAGGGCGATCCGGTAACCCTGACGCAGAAGATTGGGCCTATTACATTCGAACTACGAGACATGGTAATTGCTGGCAGCATTGTATCAACAGGGGATAAGATTGTTTGGGATGGAACTTTGGCAGTGAAGGAAGTGTATTACGAAGTTGGCGGAAAAGAGACGATCTATCCGGCAGACCAGGCCAATTTCCAGATCAGGGAACTTGCGGCGGAGGATGTGCCCGAGGGTATGCCCACCATCTGCATGAAGAACCCTTGCGTGGTGGTGGGTGGCCGGTGCGATTTGCTGCCTCAATGGCCGCCCTCGGGGTTGTGCGACGGCGAAGAATAGAGGGGCCCGCGGGATGGAACAATGGGGTTGATTAGGTTAGGCTGCACGTGGCATTGGGGTGAAGAGGAATCTCTTGGCCCCCACAAGGCATAGATATGGCGGGGTTTTTTCCTGCGCCGAGACGAAACCAAGCCCCAACAGGGCGGGCGACGGGTAGGAGGGTTTAGATGGTAGTACGTACGGTTCTGGTGGGGTTATTTGGAGCATTGTGCGTTTTGGCGTCTGCCCCTGTGTCGTCAGAGGTGAAGGAACCCAGCACCGAGGTCGGCTTCGAGGAGGTCCTGCCCGGGGATCTGGTCTTGGTGGGAGTGGGGCATCGAACCAAATTCGGCTTCAATGTTTACGCGGCAGCGGCGTACGTTCACCGGTCCGGCCTGGAGCGTATGGTAGCCAGCAAACGGCCGTTGGCGGAGCTGACCACCGGAACTGCAGAACGAAGGGTCATCATGCACTTCGTCCGAAACGCCCCGGGGGCCAAAATCCAGGAGACCTTCACCGAGACGCTTGGGGCCATCTTGTCGGACCAGGAAAAGGAAACCTGTGCTGCAGAGTTGAAACGGCTGCACGACTCGATTGGAGTCGATGCACCCAAGGGCACTCGGGTAACCGTGTCTTACAAGGGGGGAACCGTGGAGATTTCCGCTGCGGGGACCAGCATCTTCAAGACGTCGAATTCCACCATGACCCGAGCCTTGTTTGAGGTTTATTTTGGGGGCAAGACCATCCTTCCGACGCTGGTGAAGGATATCAAGGCCCGCATCAAGGCACTGAAGGCCCCGGCTGTCCAATAGCCACCGTAGTTCTTGGCGTGACACGGGTTGGGGGGTAAAGGGGGTCCGTGGGGCGTGATACCGGGGCGGGGGATCTCCGGAAATCCCCACGACGCTGGGACCGCATGAAGGCCCGGCCGGGAGTATCTCCAAGAAAAAGTGCTGCGAGGATTGTGACCCTTTGGGGGGAAGGGAGGCCCTCATACTTCAACAAACTCTTCCCAATGGAAAAAGCGGCGCCCAATTCCTGCCCCACGCCGAAATAGAAACGGCTTCCCGCACCCCCATAAACCAGTGCCTGGGTCTTCAGGATATCGGGCAGTCCTTTGGCGCCAATGACCTCTTCGTCGGCCAGAATACCCACGATTTCGCCCACAAAGATGGTATGTCCGCCCACTTTGTGGTGTTGGCGGAGTTTGCACTCCAGCGAGAAGGGGAACTGGGCGGCAATGGGGGCATCGACCTTCTCGCTGCGAAGGGGAGTCAGTCCCGTTTCCTGGAACTTATCGTGGTCTCGCCCGGACACCAGGCCCACATAGTCGGCTTCCAGCACATACTTATGGGAAGGGATCCCGATAGTAAATGCCTGGGAATGCAGGATGTTATGATAGGTAAGCGTGGCTTCTCGAAGAGAGACCGAAACGCACGGCGGGTCACTGCAGCAGATTCCGCCCCAGGCAGCATTCATGAGGTTGGGCTTACCATCAGCGCCATAGGTCCCCACAATCAAGACGGGGTGCGGGTGCAGGATGGTGGCGGGTGCAAGGGCAACTTTCTTCATGAGGGTCTCCTGTTCCACAACGAGCCGTTCAACGGTGGGATAGTACAGGCCCGGCGGGGATTATCAAGCGAG
>CAYTWV010000290.1:0-6061 GCA_964442235.1 uncultured Myxococcales bacterium
GACGGGCAAAGCCCGCCTCCGGTGCCGCCCGCACCCCTGCCTTGCCCAACGGGCGCTCGCCGGCCATATCGAACCTGTCTTTTCAGCGGAATAACTAGCTTTCAGGGGGCGCCGACTCGGATGCCTGCCTGATGACCTCTTTGGAGAATCTCCCCAAAAACGCCCAGGCGACGACCACTCGAACCAGTAGACCGACCACAATCATGGCCGTGGTGCAGGCGTCCAGGACCCCATCCGGGTCGCCCAGTCCCGCATCCACATAGTCGTGATAAGCCCACCGATTAAAGGCATGCATGGTGCCAAGCCCCGATGGGGCGATGGGGACGGCCTGCACGAAGGTTCCCAGCGGGAAATAGAACAGCAGCACCCTCACGGGTACGTGAATCCCAAACTGAGGCAAGAAGAAGAACTGAATGGTCAAGTAGCCCAGCAGCAGGGCCAGTCGGGGCGCCATCAGGCCGGGAAGCATGCTCCACCGGAAATCCCGAAACGGTGCCAGCAACTGCAGGGTTGCGATTCGGGTCAAAATGGGAATCTTCAGTCCCTTTTGCAGAGTCACGATAAACAGCGGGAAGCCAAGCCCAACGCCGGCCAGAATGCCCCAGGCGGTGCCCACTGCCACAGGCTGCAAGCCCAACTCGGACAGGTTCAGCAACAATCCCGCAGCAATCAATACGGCCAATGCAAGGATATCCATGACATTCAAGACAAACAGGCTTCCCAGAGCGCGCCAGAACGAGACATCCCGAATTCGCTGGAAATACCAGGCCATGCCCACCAGGGCCGCATTGTAGTTGATGACGTTCAGCATATAGCTGGTGGCCTTAACGGGAAGGGCCTGGCGCCAGGAGACGGGGCTCACAAAGCGGCTTACGGTCACCGAGACGCCCAGGGTATCGATGCAGAAAGTCCCCAGCGTCCCGATAAGCAGAATCAGAGCGACGGGAACGGGGTCTGCGTGCTTCAACGCCTGCCATGCCGACTCCCAACTGGTGGTATAGCCGATGTAGCCCAGAAGCGCCGCGGCACCAAACCAGGGGAGAATCCGCTTGAAAAGTGGCCAAACACCCGAACGCGCCAAGGAAGTGCCCTCCAGACCGTTCCCAAACCGCGGCGAGGATGATAGGATGCCCCTGCCTTGTCAAGGGTGAGGTCTATGAGAACTAGAGATGCCCGTTCTACTGCTTTAGCTGTCCTGGACGCCGTGGCGCGCACGGACACATTGGTGACTGCCGCATTACGTCGGGAAGCGGAGAAGAATGATCTCCCCTCGGATGTCACGGCTCTGGCGAATGAAATGGTCCTGGGAGTCTTTCGCAACCGCTCGCTGCTGGACGAAGTGTTGTCCCGCGCCATGAGCCGAGGGCTTCCCAAAGGGGATCGCCGGCTTCTGGATGTGCTGCGCATGGCAGCGTACGAGTTACTCTTCCTGGATTCGGTCCCGGACTACGCGACGGTGTCGGCCTTTGTGAATCTGGCGAGGGCGACGAAAGGTCCCCAAATCGGTGGGTTTGTGAATGCCGTGCTTCGCAAAGTCGCCACGCTGCCCAAAGAGGCGCTGCTGGCCGAACTGCAGGGTGGCGCTGCCGACATCCGGTTTTCCATGCCGCAGTGGCTCATCGAGCATGTCAAAGCTGCGTTTGGACCGGCCTGGCTTGAGGAGTTGGCTTTCCTGAACCGCCCTGCTCCCATCGGCTTGCATGCAAATCCCGTTCGGGGGGATGCGCAGGCGTTGTTAGAGGAGTTGGCCGGCTCTGGCGTGAAGGCCGAGCGAGTGCCGGGATTGCCGCATGCCCTGCGGGTGAATTTCCGGACTCCGCCGTATCAGACCCCGGCGTTTGTGCACGGCAAGTTCTGGCCTCAGGACCTGGCCTCGCAAGTGGTGGCCCATCTGGCCTCGGTGGCCCCCGAAGGATTGTGGTGGGATGCGTGTTGCGGGGTTGGGACCAAGACTCTGGCACTGGCAGCGGCCTGCCCGACCAAGTCGTTGACGGCCTCGGATGCCAACGAACACCGGGTGCAGAATCTCTCCAAACGAGTGGACACGCTGGGGCTTGGTCCCGTGGCAAGCCAGGCTATTGACCTGCTGGAGGGGGAACCGCCGGCTTTGAACCACAAGTTGGTGCTGGTGGATGCGCCGTGCAGCGGCCTGGGCACGTTGCGGCACCATCCCGAACTGCGTTGGCGCCGAAAGCCCGAAGACGTGGAACGCAATTCCCGGCTTCAGGGGCATCTGCTGGCCAAGGCCGCTTCGGCGGTCGCACCCGGTGGCCTGCTGGTTTATGCAGTGTGTTCGTTTGCGCCCGAAGAAGGGCGTGAAGTGGTTGCGAAGTTTCTTCAGTCCGGTGCGCCGTTCAAAGCCAGCCCGAGAGTGGCCACCGAACTTGCGGGAATGGCCCAGGCCGGGATGGCCGCGGCGGATCTGTTGAAGATGGACCCGGTCGGCGGGTTGCTTCTGCCGCCCAGCCTGCTGGACAGTGATGCCTTTTATGCCGCTTTCCTGGAACGGATTTGACCCTGCGTTGTTCTTTCGTGGTGGACCAGGGAAATTGCTCCGTCTCCGGGGTGGTGTAGAATGGCTGGCCCGGGGAGGTACCCATGAAACCTGCCGTCTTGACCCTGTTAATCCTCTTGGCGCTGCCGGCACTTGCGGTGGCGGATATCTATCACTGCCGCATTGATGGCAAAGACTGGTTCCTGAACTATCCGTGTCCCAAGAAGTCCAAAAAGCTCGGCGTCGTGATGAAGACGACGGGAGTTCCCTCCACACTTCCACTCTCCGCCGATGGAACGATGCCCGTGGCAGGTGCTGGAACCCCCGCACGTCCGTGGAATCCGGGAACGGCTCCCACCCCAAGTTGGACTCCGCCCGCTCCGGGAAGTCGTCGTTCCGGAGGGGAGCGAACGGAAATCGACCGGGTCATTCAGGAAGCGTCCAGGCTCTATAACATTCCCGAGCCGTTCATTCGTGCCATCATCGAGGTCGAGTCGAATTACGGGACCAAGGCGCTTTCGTACAAGGGGGCCATGGGCCTGATGCAGTTGATGCCAAGCGTGTGCAAGGATCTGGGCGTAACGGATCCCTGGGACCCTTACCAGAACATTATGGCGGGTGTGCAGTTGCTGCGTATCCTCGCCAACCGTTTTCAGGGGGATATTCCCAGCGTCATTGCGGCCTATCATGCGGGCGGTGGCTCGGTGGCCACACGAGAGGGGATCCCCTATCAGGGCACCGACGGCTACGTCCGCAAGGTGCTGGATCACTACTACCGACTGAAGAATACGGCTCAGGCTCCCACGGCAGGTGCTTCCGCCCAATAGCTCGGCAAGGAACTGGCGTGCGGTTCGACGACTCCAGGGAAGGACCTCTATTGTCTTGCAAGCCGTCCTTCCATCTCTATACTGTGCGGCCAAAGGAGTGACCATGTCCAAACGCCTATCGCCGGCGCTCCGAAAAGAGTTCTTCAATCTGCCGAACCTGCTTACGTACGTTCGCATTGCGGCCATTCCCTTTGTCGTCTTTGCGCTGCGACTCTCCGACGAGGAGATTACCGGCTCGGTAAGTACCAGCCAGTGGCTCTGCTTCGTTACGTTCCTGCTTTTTGGTGCCGCGGCAATCACGGACTACTTGGACGGGTGGTTGGCCAGGCGGTATAATCAAGTGACTCTGGTTGGCAAGTTCATCGACCCCATCGCCGACAAACTGATCGTTCTGGCCACCCTGGTGACCTTGGTGGAACTGGGGCGGGTGGAAGGGTGGATGGTTGTCTTGATCCTGCTTCGGGAAATCGCCATAAGTGGCCTTCGAACGCTGGCCATGGCCGAGGGACTGGTCATCAACGTGGTTCAGGCCGGCAAGATCAAGACTGCGCTTCAGTTGGTCGGAATCCAGTGCCTGATTTTGCACTATTCTTATCCGATCCCATTTTCGAATATTGACATACCCATTAATCTGCTTGGTAAAATTCTTATAGTTGCATCTTTGGTGTTCTCGTTTGTCTCCGCCTGGGTGTATTTTAGAGGATTCATTCGGGAAATCATAAAGAAGTACGAAGAGAAAGAGGGTGCTTGATGCGCTTGATGCAATTCTGCAGTGCGGTACTGCTGCTGGGGCTGGTGTCTTCTGGAAGTTGTGGTCGAGACGAACTGGAGGTGGGTATCTGGTCCATCTCGGAATGCGAGGGGTGTTCCACAGCCGAGGAGGCGAAACTCTGCTCGGATGGCTTGGACAACGACGAAGACGGGCTGACGGATTGCGACGACTTTAACTGTGACCAGGTTGGCTGCTGCAGTGCGATGGGGGATGAGTCCACGGACAAATACTGCAACGATGGCTGCGACAACGACGGCGACGGGTATGCGGACTGCAAAGACCATAGCTGTTCGAAGACCACCACGGTGACGGTCTGCCGCACGCCGGAGAAGGGCGAAGAGAACACGGCGCAGGCCTGTTCTGACGGCTTGGACAACGACTGGAACGGGTACTTCGACTGCGAGGATTGGAGTTGTTCTCAATCTGAAGAAGTCTCTTTCTGCGAAGGCAACGATTCAACCTGTTCGGACAAGATTGACAACGACGGCAACGGCTTCGTGGATTGCAGCGACTTTAGCTGCTCCAGAAACAACAAAGTGACCGTCTGCAAGTAAGCCAATCGTACCAATACATACAGCGCGCCCACTCCCTCACGGTCGTGGCACCGACACCCCCAACACCGACACCCCGTGGCACCGACACCCCCAACACCGACACCCCCGGCACCGACACCCCCGGCACCGACACCCCGTGGCACCGACACCCCCGGCACCGACTCACATGGTGCACTAGTCAGTGCCACGACCGTTAGGGAGTGGGTAACAGCACGCCATCGCACCGACATACAGCGCTGTGAACTTACACGATTTATTTGGGGCTAAGGCGGGGGGGCTAGGCTGCCAGGACGTCAAAGGAGCGTTTCACGTCGGAAGTGCGGACGAACAAGACGCCAACCTGGTGGCTTCCCGAGACGCCGCCATAGGCGTATTCGATATTGATGGAAGCGGCTCCCAGGCGTTTGCCCAGGGACGCAAGCTGGCCCGGCTCGTTGCGCAGCTCGATGACCAGAATTTCGTTCTCTACGACCAGCACGCCAGCATTTCCCAGCATGTGGATGGCCTTAAGGGGTTCGTCGACCACCATTCGTACCACGGCATGATCGACGGTGTCCGAGACGCTGAATCCCAGGATGTTGATTCCCTCATCGGTGAGACTTTCACAGACATCGGCCAGAGTGCCAGGGCGATTCTTCAGGAAGATGGAGAGTTGTTTGGCGATTTGCATAGTAGAGTCCTCCTCTAGTTCAGGTGAGGCGAGTGCGCAGGCACCCGACACCTCACCGTGGGTTCCAACGGTCACACCATCTGGGAACCCAGCGGGTTACCAGATAGGCACAAAGCGCGCCGGCCGCCAGGTCAATCACATAGTGGTACCTTAGGTACAGCGTGCCCAAAATCAACCCCGAGACGATCACCGCGTAGAATGGGAAAAGCCGCCGTTCATAGCGCCAACAGCAGATTAAAGTGACTAAAGATATGTAGGTATGTCCACTAGGGAAACAGTCACGCATATTGAATTCGGCAGCCTCGATGGAAGAGCGAAGCCAGTGGGTCAGGTCGCTGCCCAATAGCGGGCCGGAAAAGTGGACCAGGTAAGCCGTGGCCGGATCCTCGGCGATGACGTAGGGCGAGCGGGCCGGGATGGCCACGTACAGAAGGAAATTCGAGAGAAACGCCAGGGCAATGGAGGTGATCAGAATGCGGCTCTCTCGGTGCTGACCCCGCAGGTGCAGCACAATGAACAGAACCAGAGGCAGGAAGTAGTAACTGGCGTAACAAAGCTGCAGGAAATCCGTGATCCAGCGTACCTGATGGGGTTCAATCCACTCGCCGAAGGTGGCTCCCCAAAGCCACCTGTCGAACACCAGCAGATAGGGTTCCATATCGTGGGGGTTGATGAGATGGATGCTTTCGCCAACGACCCAGAAGCCACCAAACACGGCTGCAATCACGACGGGAACACGAAGCA
>CAYTWV010000291.1:0-1291 GCA_964442235.1 uncultured Myxococcales bacterium
AGCCCGAAACCGGGTCGCATGTTTCCAGGCCGTTACAGACGTTGCCGTCGTCACAGGTCGGCGGAGTACCGTTCACGCAGCCCGTAAGCGCCGTACACGTTTCGACGCCGTTACAGACGTTGCCGTCGTTGCACACCAGCGGCGTCCCCGCCTGGCAACCCGACGACGGTGTGCAGGTCTCGACACCGTTGCACAAATCGTTGTCGCTGCACACCAGCGGCGAACCCGCCTGACAGCCCAAGGTCGGGTGGCAAGTCTCCGTTCCATTGCACAGGTTCGAATCCAGGCACACCAGCGGCGTCCCCGACTTGCAGCCCGAAACCGGGTCGCATGTTTCCAGGCCGTTACACACGTTGCCGTCGTCACAAGCCAGCGGCGTGCCATTTTCGCAGCCCGTAAGCGCCGTACACGTTTCGATGCCGTTGCAGACGTTGTTGTCGTTGCACACCAGGGATGTCCCTGCCTGGCACCCCAACGTGGCAGAGCAGGTCTCGACACCGTTGCACAAATCGTTGTCGCTGCACACCAGCGGCGAACCCGCCTGACAGCCCAAGGTCGGGTGGCAAGTCTCCGTTCCATTGCACAGGTTCGAATCCAGGCACACCAGCGGCGTCCCCGACTTGCAGCCCGAAACCGGGTCGCATGTTTCCAGGCCGTTACAGACGTTGCCGTCGTCACAAGCCAGCGGCGTGCCATTTTCGCAGCCCGTAATCGCCGTACACGTTTCGATGCCATTGCAGACGTTGTTGTCGTTGCACACCAGCGGCGTGCCCGGTACACAGCCGACAAGCGGTTGACAGGTCTCTTGGCCATTACATAAATCCTGGTCCAAACACTCCAGCGGCTGGCCACTCAGGCACCCGGTTTCGGGTGCACAGGTCTCGACTCCGTTGCACGGGTCCAGGTCCAAACATTGCAAAGTGGTTCCCGGCAGGCATCCGGCCACGGCGTCACAAGACTCCAAACCGTTGCAGGCGTCCTCATCGTCGCAAACAACGGCAGTTCCCGCCTGGCAAAGGGTCTCTTTGCAGTAATCGTCGGCGGTGCATGCATCGGCGTCGTCACACACCATCCCGTCGGTTGCCGGAGGCAGGCAATTGCCCGTCAAAGAGTCACACCGCTTGTTGTTGCATGGATTCCCATCCGCATCATCGCACGCTGCCACAGAACCAAGGCACAACCCGCCGTCGCACTTCCCCCCAACGGTACACAAATCGCCGTCGTCGCAGGCCACCCCCGAAATGGGCTGATGGATACATCCCCAACCCTGCCCGGTGGCTTTGCAGCTATC
>CAYTWV010000291.1:1301-6054 GCA_964442235.1 uncultured Myxococcales bacterium
ATCTACGGTACAGTCGTTATTGTCGTTGCAGTCCAGTTCCACCCAGTCGACATCGCACCCCGAAACGGAATCCCAGTTGGGCCCCGACGAGAGATGCGAGCACGTGGTGGTTTCTTTGTTGAAGCAGCTTCCTTCTGCGGGCCAACACCAGGAACTGGCCAATGCGCTGTCGAAATAGCAGCCTCCCTTTTCCGGCAGGCACCCCACGCCAGCCATGACGCAAGGCAGGGCCGGTTTGGAGAGTTTGACGGCACATGCATCGGGGGTAAGCAGGGTTCCGCCCGCACACGCTCCCAGGGTCTCTTTCCCCAGGGGTCCGGTGGTTTGGGTTCCCACGGCACACGCCTGTTCCAGCATGCAGGGGTTGTCGGTGCAAGCGTCTCCAATTCGGGCATTGGGTCGGCAATAGGAAATCTTCTTGGAAGATGACGTCGGATTGGCGGGATCGGGGATCCAGTGGCACGAAATCGAAGTACACCCCTGGCATCCAGCATCGCAAGTTTCAGGCAGATCTTGCAGGCCACAAGTCACGTCCAGCGTGGGGTCGAACTTGCACTCGCCTTGTTGACATGAGCGTCCCCGGCAAACATCGCCTCCCGGATCGCCCTCTTTCCAGCACTGGATGCCGTCGTCTTTCAAGATAGGTCGGCAGCGCTCATCCCCGCCCACACACAGGATATCGTCGATGCATCCAAGAGGGTCCAACTCTGCTGCCAAAGCATCACATTCCAGAGCCATGGCTGTGGGCACGGCCTTGGATGTGTCCAGCACGCCGCCCACGCAGACTGCTCCGTCCCAACAATCGGACGAGATGTAGGGGGTTTTGCCGTCGGCAATGGCCATCTCGGTACATTCGCCATCTTTGAAATCACAGGTGGGCTGGGTGCATGCGTTTCCGTCACTCTCGGGGCACTCTTTGACTTGAGAGCCGGCACAAAGACCATCTATGGTGCATTTTCCCTGGGAGTAGCACCCTTCCGAACAAGCGGCCCCGGTTGTCGCCAGGATCACGACGCAGTGGTCCTGGATGCACTGGGCCGAGATCATGCATGCCCCCACGGGGCCACACTCTTCGTCCGAAGTGCATGGATTTCCTGCGATCAGTTCGGTATCGGAATACCAGTCCACAAACGAGTCGGCCGCATCGACGAGATCCGACGGATCTTGTCCGCCACCACAGGCTACGGACAACAACCCCACCAACAAAACCACATAGCTTTGCTTGCCGAAACTGGTCCGAGCTGGCCGGCGAGCGCCCGCAGGATGATCGATGGTCAAAGCGAACCTGTTATGATTTTGCCCCCGACTGGACAGCATAGAACCTCCCCACCTGACGGTCCGGACGACCGGCACTTTCGGGGCGCAAGTCGGTCTCGTCCTGCTACTTGCGTACCATCGCATGCCCTGCAAGGCAATGGCAAAGAACCGGCGCCACCTTGCCAGCCCCCTCGAATGGTGTGACCCCATTGGGGACGTGGGGTGGCTCATTAAGCCGGGACTGGAATTGCGCCGGAAGCAGGTCTATCCTGAGGACGATGTGCCACCCAGCATCGTTGCTCGCCGATTCGGGCGAGGAGGACAAATGAACAAGTTAAAAATGGCCACATTTGCGGCCCTGCCTATGGTTTGGATCCTTGCTGCCAGTTGTGAACCCACCAACGAGACCTCGGACGTGGCCAATGCAGAAATGCCTGCTGGGGATCTGGCAGCGATCGACCAGGTCGAGACCGTAGCGGACCTCTCCACACACCCGGGCGTTTGTAAATCCCTGTGCGCCGTAGAGGCCGAATGCGGCAAGTCCTGCGATTATAATGAAGAACCTGGTTGTGACGAACAGAAGAACTACGATTTTATATATGCTGATTGCCTGGGTAAGTGTATCGCCGGAGAACCCAAAGTCAACGGCGCCTGCCCCGAAGCGGCGCTTCAGTATGCCTTGTCTCAACAGGGGAAGAGTTGTGAGGCCGTTTTTGGAGACGCCTGTGCCTATGAACAACGACGATACAACGAATTGTGTGTGACTGAGCCGGGAGACTGGGTTTGTTTCCACTTTTGCTCGGCTTTGGAAGTGGGCTGCCTGCCCTACGAACTGGTTGGATTCCGAGGTGGGGATTGCGACAAGGCCTGTATGGAGCAGGCCAAAGACCTGCAGTGCCTTGAGGCTCACTACCAGTTGGACGAATGCATGGGCACTCATGGGTATGCCTGCGGCCCCTTCCCTGCGACGTGTACTGCGCAGGTGCAGGACCTGGACCAAAAATGTGCCGGATGGGCCGCTACTACGGCCGACGCAGCCGAACGCTCCGCGTGCGCAACATACGCCCCCCTGCAGTGCCAGTGCGGGCTGTTCACGGGCGATTCCTGCGTCGAACTGGCCACGGAAAGATGCCTGTACCAGTTTGGGAACGGTCTGGCGTGCCAGCAGACCACGCAGGCGTTTTATGAGTGCATGGAAGGTATTCAGGAGTGCAATCGGGACCTGCTTCGAGAGACGTGCCTGGATGACTGGGATGCCTATTACGAGGCATGCCAGCCGTGAACGTCAACCTTGGCACAAGACTTGCTAGAACAGCGGCATCGGGATCGGGTTTGGCCGGTACCCCACACGAAATGAGGCAAAGAATGAGAAGAGTCTGGACCCTAGCCGGATTGGTCGCAACGCTGGCCACGGCCCCAATTATTTCCGGATGCAGAAGTGACTCCCAGGGCGTCGAGCCCACGGACCTTAAGGATACCGGGGACCAAGACATGGCGGGACCGGATGTTCCGGATGACTCCGATGGTCCCGGAACCGATTCCGCCCAAGACCTGGGCGCCGATTTGCCCGACGTGCCTCAAGGAACCCCCATTCTGGATCGGACGCCGGACCTGCAGTTCACCTGCGAAGTGACTCGGGATACCACCAACCATAAGCCTCTGAAATGGAACATTGCGGCCCACTCGCTGGTGACCACTTCGGGTGGGAAGGTGTTTTTGTCCCGAATGGAAGCCAGTCCGCCCTCTCCCTTCGAGTATGCCCCCGCTTTCTTGAGGGTCTCTACGTTCGAAAGTGATGGGACCATGGGGACGTCGGTGGAAATCGATGCCAAAGAGGACTCGATGTCGGGCATCGGCTCGGCGTCCGTAGGTGATGGCTTCCTGGTTGCCTGGGCAGACGGAAAGGTCAACACCTCGCTGCGGGACGCCGATGGGGCCCCCGTGGGCAGCGTTCAACTGGTCGAGGCGACGGCGACAGACTACGTGACTCGCCCCATGCTGGCCCCGTTGGGGGATCAAGTGGGCCTGGTCATGAGCCTTCCTGCGGGGTCTGGGCACAAGATTCGCTTCCTGCGCCTGAACGCCCAAGGGGCAAAAACGGGAGAGGCCGTGGATTTTGTGTCGGCAGGTGACGATTGGAACAACCCCGCTCCCAGTCTGGCAGCGGGCCAGGACCGATGGGGCATTGTGTGGCAGGAGAACAAGCAGGCCAAAGGCGCCATCTACTTTGCGGTCGTGAACGCCCAGGGCCAGATCGTGGTACCCAAGAAACGCGTCTCTAGTGTAGATGAAGCGGGCGTGGAGACAGCTCCCGGCGGATTTTCCCAGCCAAAGATGGCCGTTCTAGCATCGGGAAGCGGCTGGATCATCGCCTGGTCCGAAGTACGAAATGGCATTGACTACTCGTCGGGCGCCTCAGCAATCATCAAGTTGGCCCGGCTGGATGCCGAGGGCAATTCGGTGGAAGAAGCCCCCGTTCGAGAATTGGTGGTAGATGTGGATGAAGTTGAACCCCTGCTTCTGCCGTTCCAGGGGGCACTGGGGCTTTTCTGGTCCACGGGCACACACATTTACATGTGCGGCGGATGCTGGCCCAACCACAAGGTGCACTTCGTTCTGCTCGACCCGGCCACATGGACGCCGGTCAGCGAAGTGTTAACCCTGACCCCTACCCCCAACGGCCTGTTGGACCTGACGGCGGCGGCTATCCAGGATGAGATCCTGGTCACGGCTCAGATTGGATACCACGTTTACCAGGATCCTGCGTCTGCGGCCCTGAAGTGCACTCTGAAATAGGATTACCATGAACAGCCCAGAAATGATCACGTTCGACACGACGCTGGGTGCGATGGCTTTGGCGTTTACGGAAGTTGGGGTCTGCCGAGTGTGGCTTCCCGGCTCTCCGGACATGCCAGCACCGCCCGAAAATGCGCCTCCGTCCCTGAACTCGCCTCCTCCGTCCCTGAACTCGCCTCCGTCCCTGAACTCGCATCCTCCGTCCCCGTCCCAAAGGCAGGCTTCCGCCACTTGGGTGGGCAGGATTCAGCGCCACTTTGCGGGCCAGAACGATTCCCTTCGGGACATCCCGATAGACCTTCGAGGGATTGGGGACTTCGACCGCAGGGTTTATGAGTTGCTTCGAGCGAAGGTGGGGCCCGGCGAGGTGATCACATACGGCAAGTTGGCCGCAGAATCAGGTAACCCCAAAGGCGCACGGGCCGTTGCGGGGGCCATGGCGCGCAATCCCGTCCCCTTGATTGTGCCATGCCACCGCGTTCTGGCGGCCGGACAGAAGTTGGGCGGGTTCTCGGGGGGATGTGGGCTGGAAACAAAGCGATCCATGCTGGCTAATGAAGGGGTGACTCTTCCGTAGATTACCACCATGCAGGTGGCCACCGGCGAACCGAGGGATCCTCGTTACGAAGACCGCTTTTCAAGCGCCTTACGGAATCGCAATCCCTGCACACGTTTCAAAATCACTGCCGCACTTCTCGGC
>CAYTWV010000292.1:0-6041 GCA_964442235.1 uncultured Myxococcales bacterium
GGCGCCATCCCCCTTTCTACCCCGCACCACGTGCTGTACGACCACCCCGAGTGGCGCGCTCACGGCACCGACGGCTTCCCCATGGCTTACAACAGCAGTTATGTCTTCTTGTCTCCCGGTATCGCCGGCGTCCGCACTCACTTGCTTAATGTATTCTCTGACATTGCTGCCAACTATGACGTGGATGGAATTCACTTCGATTACATCCGGTACGCTGGCCCTGAATTCAGCCACGACGATGAAAGTGAAACGGCCTATGCAGCGGCCAAAGCCGGCCAGCCCGGTTTGACGTGGGGCGACTTCCAGCGCAATCTGCTAAGCGACTTTGTGGGCCAGGCCTACCAGACAATCACCACCATTGATGCATCGGTCAAAGTCACAGCAGCCGTCTGGGGAATCTATCAGGACAACTTTGGCTGGGGCGGCACCTCCGAAGGGTATTGGGATTACTATCAGGACAGTCATCGCTGGATCAGCGAAGGCCTGGTTGATGCCATCTGTCCCATGATCTACTGGGAGTTGACCACACCCAAAGGCGGCTGGACCGATTTTGCCACGCTTGCCGATGATTTCTGGGCAGCGGCCAACGGGCGGCATGTATATATGGGGGTCAACGTAGACTATCCCAGCGCCAACGAGATTGTGGCACAAATCGAGTACACTCGGGCCATCGACGCTCCGGGCACCGTGTTGTTTTCGTATGCAGGAATTACGGATGCCAACTATGGGCCGACCATCCATATCGGGGCCTATGCCGACTCACTGCCCACCCCCGAAATGCCCTGGAAGTAGCGCACCCACTCCCTAACGGGCCTGTCGAAGAATAGGGGCACGGAGTGTACTAATCAGTGCCACGACCGTGAGGGAGTGGGTAACAGCACGTCCACAACAACCAACAAATGCATCTATGCATCGCATATGTCGGTTCGCCGTCCGGAACAAAACAGCGGCCCCTGACACGCCGGCACAGACACCAGGGGCGGCTATGGGATGGGGAACGAGAAGCCCAGGCTTCCTGCAATGGCGGTACCATCCTGGCCCTGGAAAGTGGTCCCGTGCAGCATCAGAAGCTCGGCGCTTAGCCGGAACGTATCTTTGCCACCCAGCGCCAGGCCGGCGGTGTATCCAACGTACGTCGTCAATTCCGGCCGTTGGTCCCCGTCGATACGCCGCCCCTTCTGAAAGGGAACCGACAGCGCAAAGATGGGGCCGCCATAAGGGGTAAGAAATTCCCAGAACGTGTAACTGAAGTTCACCCCCACGTCTGCGGTACCATAACGCAAACCGGAATTGGCCCAGCCGCCGCCCAATCCAAAGTCCAACGCCAGCCAAGGGACATCGCTCCAGTTCTTCTGGCCCACAAGCCGACCGGCATACCCAAAATCCGGAGGAAACTGCTCGTCTCGGTCCCGTTTGGTCGTAGCCAGGCCCCCAAACGAAGCCCCTACCTTCCACTGGGGGTCAAGTTGCAGCTTCACTCGGCCTTCGCCCCCGGCGTAGTCGTCCAGAAAGACGCCACCACCTGCGATGCCCACGGCCGCCAACTCCACCATACCGGCCGCTGAAGGCATCGTCCCCCCATGCCTGGCTACCATGGGTGGCGGCGAAATCACCGAGCACGAACAAAGCACCAACAGGCCCAAGCCCCCAATCGCCGTTATGGCCCCGGAATTACGCATGGTTTGCTCCCACTTCTTGTCTGTTCGCCGACTGGATTTTTGCTTCAACGGGAGCATGGTACCCAGGCGCCGTTCCCCATTCAACCGCATCACTGCAATTTCTGGGTCGGTGCATCCGGGGCTACAAGCGGCTCTGCTGCCGTAGTTCCGGACTCCTCGGCTACCAGTTGTTGCGGCCAGATCCCGTGTCCTTCCAGCAGCCAGGGAATCCACAGGCGCGGCGGCGCCCCAGCCTCGTTCCACCGGATTGCCCGGCGCAGCCTGCTGCTGCCTCGCCGAATCACCAGCTCGTCTCCGTCAGGGCCGCTTTGCAGCATCGATTTGCCCCGACCCGTACGAAGCGACACCCTGACCAACACATCGCCCTTCAGGCCCCACGGCACAAAGGCCCCGCTTCGTACTGCCTCTTCGATGTGCCCCAACAGCGAACGTTCCAGGCCCGTCTGTCGTTCGGAGGGAATCACCGCACCCGCAGAAAGCCGGCTCCAAAGGTTCCGTGTTCCGTCAGCCAGACGAGCCAGCAAAACGCCGCCTCCCGGCATGGTGCGCTTTCGCAACGTGGGCACATCCACGCCCATTTCCCTCAAGAATGTCGCCTGAGCATCGGTCAGCCGCACCAGGACCCCATTCACATTCTCGTTCTTCGGCACCGACATCCCCACGGCAACCGCTGCCACGCTGCCCCCTGCCACCGCTTCCCTCAGGTCCGACAGCGACAGATACGCGGAACCGTCGGCCAACGGAAACAACTTGGCCTGCTCTAAAAGTTTTGTCTCTCCCGTAATGCGGGAATAATTCAGCAATAGATGCTCGGTACGCGCTTTGTCGGCAGCAGGCATCTGGTCCACGCTCTCTGCAAGCCGTGTGTACAGCTTTCGCCCAGCGCCATCCAGAGTATGCATCAGCGCCGAACTGACGGCCTCTGCCTGGACCGCCCCCTCGTACACCAACCCCTTGCGATGTGTCGCCGTCGCCACCATCTTCCAGCGAACCCCATGCCGCAGCAGAATCAGGCGGCACAAATCCCCCCGGCGAGGCACCCACAGCAGCCCAAACCCCTCGCCCTTATCATTCTTCAGCTTGAAGCCCGCTATGCCTTCCGGAGGCAGTGAACCCACACAGAGTTCCGCCCCATTCAACGTGATAGAGACCGGGGCAAAGCGGCAATACTCGGTTACCGCCGCAGCTTCGGCCTTGGCATCCGCCTTGCGCACGATGCGCATGCTCTGCATCCCGTTGCCGGCGCTGGACGGCCCCGCATGAGAGGTCACCCCAAAACGCTCGGGCGAATACTCCAGACTGACCGAGCCCGATGCCGTGTCCAAGTGCATCACGACCGATGACGGGTTACACGCCCACGCAGCCAACAGCCCAAGCCCCGGTACCCCATGGAATCGCTCAAGTGCGGCCTCTCGCCTTTCCCACGAACGGTCGGGGCCAAATAGCTCCGACAGGGCGTCCAGGTCCACAGCCTGAGCCTGCCCCCCTTCCCACTTCACCACAAGTTCCCGAGAAGACGATACGATCACAATTCGCTGCGCCCCACCCGCCAGGCACCAGCGAACACATTCCACGGCGTATTGCTGCGGAAACGAATGGCTGTGCGCCAGCGTCTTTCGAAGCTGAGACGCAAAGTCCACAGTCAGCAGCCCCTCCAGGGCGTCCGATGTCCGTCGGCCGCTGCTCATGGCTGGCCCCCCCATCCCGAGCGCAACAAGGCTTCAAGCGCAGCGCACCTTAGGGCAGCGGCCCTGGAAGCAAGCAAAAGCGAATGCGAGGTCAGGTGTTGCGCCAGGTCATACGCACGCTCGGCAGAAAACCGGGGTGCCCCCGCTGCCTTCAGGCCCGACGGGCGATGACGCGTGCCCCAAGTCGCCAGATTCACCGCCACCACACGTCCCTTCCAAGGGGATTGCCGAACAAAGCGCAACGCCCCCAAATCAAAGTCTCTCACGACGTCGGGCTGTGCCGGCGAAGAGTAAGCAAGCAACCTTAATGACAGCCGACCCAACGAGGGGCGCCAAACCTGCGAAAGCCATCGGGAAATGGCCAGGGCTTCCTCTGCGACCCCAACCTCGGCGACTTTGGAAAACGATTCGACCTGGTCCAGATCCAGTGCCCTGGGAACACGCCGTACCACCTCGGCCAAGGGCCCCTCTTCGACCTTCAGCACCCGTTCACGACCCCCTACCACATCCGCAACCAGGCCATTGCCAACTGACGCCACAAACAGCCGGCCCCGTGCCGCCAACATCAACGCCCTGGACAACGAAATCCGCGTCCCCGCAAAGGTGGGCAGAAGCGGCCGCTTGAACAACTGAGACGCCGACGCCCAGACATTGGGCTGCACCAGGGCGCGCAACGCCAGCTTCGCCACAACCTCAAAGGCCTGGCCGTCACTGACTTCGCTTACTGGCTTGCCCCGAAAACGACGCATCTGACTGGCCAACAACATCCCGAAAAGCAGCGACAGCGCAAGGATGCCCGCCGTAACGCCGGCCCAGCCCCTGGCCGACAGCGACGCTAACTTCTGAGGCAGCCACAGAGGCACCAGCCCGCTTGCCGGACCCTCGGGAAGGTTGCCTGCGTCGACCTGAATCGTGTCGTCCGCTGCGTTTGGTTTCACCCCCGACGGGGCCCTTGCCTCAACGGGGACCTTGGCTAGCTGTACACCGACTCTCCTCGCCGGATCTGCCACGGCGGGGTCTGCAATCCCCGGATCGGCCACGGCCGGAGCTTGCCCGGTTACATCCCCCTGGTCGGCAAGCCGCAACACGGGTACTGCCTGCGCAGATTCGCCAACCACGGGGCTCTCGGAAGTAGCGGGCGCTTCGGTTGCAGGCTGGCTGGCCTCTCGGGCCCCTTGCGTCAGGTCCAGGATGCTCCACGCTTCCAATCCGCCGCTGGCCGAGGGTCGGGCGTACTCTGCCCAGGCATGCAGACCGGGTAAAACGTACCCCTCGGCGCCAGCAAACCCCACCGCCAGCCGGGCTTGGATGCCGCAGTGGTCCAGTGCCAGCACGGCCAGTCCGTTCAACACATCACAGTCGCCCCGCCGCAACTCCCAAACAAACCCCAGCCAATCGCTCCCCTGCTGCCTGGTTTGGAAACTCCGCTGCACCCCCTCCGAGGCGTCGTAGATCAGTTCTTGCTGCAAATAGTCCCGAATGCCTTCCACCCCACCGGGGCAGGCCTGATCCAGACCGGTCAACAGCTCCTTGGGCCAACGTGTTGCTTCTGGCGCTGCCGGAATTCCATGATTGGAGCGCTCCGCCTTTGCCGGCCCCACTTCATAACCGATCTGCCGAACACCGTGGTTCGTTTCAATGACCACCATATCTTCGGCTTGTGCGAAGGCGACAATGGGCTGGCCTTGGACCCGCACACTCTGGGTCACCAACTGGTACCCGGTAGGCACAGGCAGCACCACTCGGCCCTCGGATTGAGGCAAATCCAGATTCACCTGAACACAGCCTCGGAAACACGTGAAACCGGGCAGGGCCGTCAGGGGCTGTTCCTCGTTCACATCGCCCACAAACCCTCGTTGTGAATCGAATTCCCGGGTAGCCAGAATTCGCCAATAGAGCCGCTTTTCAGGACTCCAGGTCAAAAATGGGGCCGAAGGCGCCACGGCCTGATCCACCTGACTTCCCAGGTACTTCATCCTCGCTCTAAGGGCCATGTAGTCCACGGCCCCGGCGTTCTGGCTGCCTTCGTTATTCCCACTGCCCACATCTTCGGCCCCAAGGGCTTCGGTCAGTACCCGACCCACCAGGGGCGGAGGACCTGGAGCCAGATCTGTTTCAGAGGGATCTGCGTCGGGCTGTCCGGAAAGAGCCTCGGCCTCCAATGCCGCAGTTTGTCCCTGGGCAGCACTCTGTTCTATTGCTGTATCGCCTTCCGCTGCACTGTCCTGCATCACCAGCACCAGCGCCAAAACACCTAATCCCAAAACGATCCCAAGCAACGGCGCCTGTCTGGTTACCCAAGAGCGGGTCTTGGCCCAGGCACTGCCCCAAATCCGGCGTCCCAGGCTTCGATTCAAATAACTGTCAACCAACCGCTCCACAGCCCGGCGAGTGACTTCCCGAACTTCAGCCAGCGCCGCATCGTCCACCACGGCCGTCCTGGAAAGCACCACGGTCAACGAATCGGCATTCACCTTGACCATGGGCGCCAATCCTTGGCCCACATCCGCTCGCCAGACCGAACTGGCTTCTCGTGCGGACAACTCCTCCAGCACACTCCCCTTCCAGACCGGCAGTCCCCGAACAAACAGCTCCACCGAAGGTTCGGACGCCAACCCCACCACGCCGTCCACCCGCCCCTGACTGAAGGGCATCTGGACCTCACACTCTAACT
>CAYTWV010000293.1:0-6012 GCA_964442235.1 uncultured Myxococcales bacterium
CAACGACCGAGGCGCGTCCGTACAAGGTGGCTTTGGCTTTGCGTGACTGTGGTTGTTGCGTCTTGCGGCGGGAATGGAGCTATTGAACGCGGTTGCCCCAGAACTCGGCGTCGAAGATGACCGGCATGCCCAGAAGCATCAGGCGGGTCTTCCATATGCAACGGTCGGTGACGGGTTCCTTGCGACCCATGCCGTCGATGATGTGGTCGTTGTTCTTGTCGTAGAGGGTGCAGGGGTTGTCTTCGGCCGTATACAGGTTGAGCCCGTCGCCAGAACTGGCATCCAGACTGACCAGCCAGGTCTGGAAGTACGTCACGCCCAACGTGATCAACGCGTTGCAGCCTGCCGTCAACGTTCCCTGAATGGCGGGGCTGGTCTGGTCCACGATACTCTGCACGAAAAGCGAGCAGCAGTTGTCGTAAATCAGGCACTCTTTGCCGCCCAGCAGCGACTTGATGAACTTGTCATAGGAGTCGACGACGGGCAGACCGTCGGACCCATCGCCGGCGATTTCGGGCAGAACCATCTTCTCAATGACGAAGTTGATAAATGCGCCGTACTTGAAGTTTAGGGGATGCTCGTAGACTCGCATCTTGTCGAATTTGCCAAGGACATACCCATCAATCTGCATGTCAAAGTGGCCGATGATAACGTCCTGGCCAATGGCGTTGAAGGAGTAGCTCTTCAGTCCGCAGTCGGGGTCTGCCGGGTTGCAGTTTTCGCCCAGGGTCCACTGGAAGGAAACGGTTTCCCAAGTCTCCTCGGTGTATTCCTTGCCCAGGAAGCCAGTGTTGTCCGGCTCTTGGGCCAGGACGATGGTGCTGTACACCTCCAAGTCCCGCAGGATGTTGCCGACGTCTTTGCCCGTGAAAAGGATGTCCTGGCCGACGTTGTCCGCCAGCAGGCCATAAAGGATCGAGTTGACCACCTGCACGATGATACTGCCGATAGCCGTCAACTGGTTGATGTTGGGGTCGCTGGGATTGGCGAAGATGTTGTCGCACATCCAATCCAGCGAGTTTTCGCCCAGGACGCAGGCCAGTTCAAGCAGGCCCGCCGTGGGGCTGTTAAAGAAGTCGATGATGATGTTGACGAAGACCTCGACATCGTCCGGCAATGCCGAAATCATGTCGAAGTGGTTGATGACTTCATAAGTACCCGCATATTTAGGCGGGATGTCTTTCAGGACCAGAGTCAGAATATTGCTCTTGCCAATTTCGACAACGGCATCCACGTCATTACAGGCATAAGCCAACGCAGCATTGGTGTTTTGCTTGGTGCCAACAGCCACGGCGGTGTAATACAATTTGGGGTTTTCCACCGAGAGCTGGCTGAAGGTCATGAACTTGACGGGCGTGGCGACCGTGGCGGTGTTGCCACCCTTATCGGCGGGGGTAGGAAGCTCGTCCGGAATCAGATTGGCACAAGCGTAGTCGCCCTTTGACTGGTCGTACAAATACACGTTAAATAGTTCAATGGTAGCTGAACCATCATACTTCAGCTTCACGGTGAGGGGTTCAACGGCCTTGGGCAGGATCTTGACCTTAAAGACCAAAGGCTTGACCGGGTAGAGCCCCGAGGCCACTTTTGCGGTGATGGTGAACTGACCGGCGATGTCATCGGTGGTGACTTTCAGTGTGGCGACACCTTCAGCGTCGGTCCCAGATGATAGTGCGTCTACGGTAAGCAGGGACTCGTTGGAGTTGGGATCTTTGTCGCCCTGGAGCTGCCACTCGATTTCTTGACCGCTGAAGGCTTTGCCCTCAACGAAGAAGACAACTTTAAACGCCCGCACCTGCTTGTAGCTCATTTCGAAGTCGCACGAGGCAATCTTCTGGCTATTGGCCGGCGGGTCGGCGAAGCCCTGGCACTTGATATTGGTGTCGCCGTAAGGCTCGAAGTACTCCAGCAGGGCGTTCCCCGTGTAAATCGGGGTATCTTCCTCTTCGCCCTTATCCTTCACGTGAAGGTCCTCGGGGTCGAAAATCCCGTTGTCCTCGCCGTTGTCGATCTGGAAGAGTCCGTCTTCGATGTCATCGTCTGGCCAAACGACCTTCGTGCTTCCGCACGCCGCCAACAACGCCACCAGGGCCAACGAGAGTGTTCGGTTCATCACTTCCCCCTCAGAGAGGTTTGTGCTAGTGTAGCAAGTGTGCATGGTGATCTCAAGCGGTTCCGCCGGAGAACGTGGATGAAACGACTCTTCTTTGGTGTGGAAGTACCAGATTCTCAGAAACCCGGGCTCATGGATGTGGTTCACGAGGGAAAGAAGCGGCTTCGCAGCGTGAAATGGGTTTCGCCCGACTGCCTGCACGTGACGCTGAAGTTCCTGGGCAACACGCCGGACGCGTTGGTCGCAGACGTGGTGCGGGCGGCCGAACTGGCGGCCGAAGGCATGAAGCCGATGACGTTGAGCCTTAAGGCCGTTGGGGCGTTTCCAAGCCCGTCAAAACCGCACATCTTGTGGGCCGGCGTGGGGGGCGACGTTCCTGAACTTCAGAAACTTGCCGTGGCGCTTGAAACGTATCTGGAGATGTTGGGATTCACGCCCGAGGAGCGTCCCTTCACGGCCCATGTGACGTTGGGGCGCTCGGCTCAGCGGGGTGATAGTGCAGAGTTCCCGGTTTTCTCGGGGCGCTTCGAGAACAAAGAGCTTGGGGCGTTTGTCGCCAGACGATTTGTGCTTTACGAGAGTCAATTGACGCCCAGGGGCCCAATCTACACGCCGTTGGCGCACATCGAACTCAAGGGATAACCGCTTCCAGCCCCCTACCCTTCCGGCAAGGGGCAACGAACGCAGGTTATGCCGCTGACTTGGCCCCGCCGTCGTCCGAATGATCGGCCTCTTCAACGGTCTGGCTTCTCACGTACAAGAAGCGATTGCAGTTGGGGCACGACTCCAACGACTGACGCCGCAGCAACGTGTTGTAAAGCTGGGCGCGAAGCTGGACGTGACACCCGCCGCAGTGACCGTCGTCGGCAGGAACGATGGCCAGACCTTCACGAGCCTTCTTGATTTGCTCGTAACGGACCAAGGTTCCGCGGGGAACGATGGGAAGCAACGAGTCCCGGTTCTTGCTGATGGAGGTGATGGTCTCCTCCAACTGGCGAACCTGGCCCCACGTCACTCCGCCTTCTTCCTCGGTGGCCAGAGAAAGCTCGGCGATGCGCTCTTCTTCCCGGGAGATGGCGTCCTTGAAGTCCGAGATGGTGTCCTTGACCTTCTCGATCTCCTCTTCCTTGGTCTGCTTGTGACGCCGAAGGTTTTCCAACTCCTTCTGGCGCATCAAGTAGTCCTTGGTCTTGCTGACGGAAGCCAGACTCACCTTAATCTTATTGATTCGCTCGGTGTAGTCCTTCAAGGTCACAAGCTGTTCGTCGTACCACTTCTCGACTTCCACCAGCTTGGCCCGCTTCTCTTCCACAGAAGCTTGCATCTTGCCCACGAGTTCCTTCAGCTCATTCAGCGTGGCCGCCAATTGATTCTTCTGCTGAACGTACCGGTAGACTTCATTGTCAATTTCCTGGAGTTTAACCAGGGCGTCAATGATACGAATGTCAATGGACTCGCTCAAGCCACCACCTCTCTGTTCAGGGCCTTTAAACGCAAAAGGCGCCTTGAAGCCAAGGCGCCTTTCGGTCTACGTTCCGGGACGGTTGCGTCTGTATGCCGCACTGCCATCGTCCTCCAAAGTTCAACTGCTCGGTGGGCCCACCAGGACTCGAACCTGGGACCAACCGGTTATGAGCCGGTAGCTCTACCACCTGAGCTATAGGCCCAGCATAACGGCGACGATGTTACGGAAGAGTCGGGAAAAGACAAGCAAAAAAGCGGAATTGGGCGAAGAAACCGCTTGCGTTTTGGTTCGCTCGTGCCCACTCACGCGTCGCAACACTTCTCTTTACGGGATTTCAGCAGTGCTGCCTTGCGCGTCGATGCCTCGACAGCAGCGATCATTGCGATGGGAAGACCCCTCGCTTCCAGCTCGGTGATGCCATCAATGGTGCAGCCCCCGGGGGTCGTCACGTCGTCTTTCAGCTCCGCAGGATGTTTGCCCGAACTCAGAACCAATTTGGCAGCACCCAGCAAGACCCAAGCGGCCATAGAGCGGGAAACGTCACGGGGAAGACCCATCTTGACGCCACCCGACGCCAGGCTCTCGATGACTTTGAAGGCGAAGGCCGGGCCGCATCCCGCCATACCGGTACATGCGTCCAGATGGCGCTCGTCCAGCATTATGGTCGTTCCTACGGCATCAAAAATCTGTTTGGCCCAATCCACGTGGGGCTGGCTCACCTCGGGACCCACGCAGAGCGTTGTCGCAGATGCACCCACGATGGCCGCAATATTCGGCATCGCTCGAATGACGCTGGCCCGCCCGCCTGTCGCCTCAGCAAGGTCCCGCAGCTCGATTCCGGTTACCACGGAAATCAGCAGCTTGTCGTTCTGGAACGAATCGGCATGTTTGCGCAACAACTCCAGGGCCTCACCGGGATGCACCGCCAGAATCACGGTTTCTGATTGCGAAATCGCAGCAGCGTTGTCCAGCGTCGTTTGGACTCCCATGGACTTTACCCGGTCCAGGCTCAGTTTATGCCTGGCCGTCACGACGATTTCCGTGGGTTCAAGCAGCTTCCGCTCCAGGATTCCTGCGACGATGGCTTTGCCAATCGTCCCCGCTCCACCCAGGATAGCAATACGTGCTGACATTTCAGATTCTCCTGTTGATGGGGCAAGTGCCCCTAAACGGCGTGTTCGTTGAGCCAAAGCAGCAGGACAAGCATCGCCCAAACCCCTCTTCGTGCGTCGGTTTCTCCGATCAAGTGCGACCGCCAAAGCTGGCGAATGCGCTCCCCATCCAGGAATCCGAAGCGGTCCAGATTTCGCTCGGAGATAAGCTCCTCTACCCAGACCTTCAATTCCCCGGTGAACCCATCGGCAGACAACTCCAGCGGGGCCGGAAGGTGTTTCCGAAGCAAACTTGCCGGCAGATTCTTGCGGGCGACCAAATCCTGCAATGCTCCTCGATACCAGTGCCGCTCTTTCAGTTGCCACGGCACCTTCACAATGTAGTCCACAGTCTCCTCATCGGCCAGGGGCAGGTGGAATTCCATGGACGAATACGACGAGACGGTCTCAAGCCTTGAAGCGGTGCTGTCGTTCCAACAAAGGCGATGCGAGAGGGCCACCATGGCCTCTCGTGGGTCCTGTGCCGATACTTCCCGAAGGATGCGCAGCGGAAGTGCCATGGGGTCTGGCATGGTACTGCCCAGGCTGCCCGGGGCGAGCAAGGACTTGGCCCAGACGGGATGAGCAAACGTCCGGCCCAGAAAGGCCCGAAGAGGCCTTGGGATCTGCGTATCCAGGCGGCTGCCCAGTAAATCTCGGGTACGAAGACCATCCTGGAACCCGCCGGCCAGCGTGTCCACAAGTTGGAATGCGGCTCGGCGAAAGGCCTTGGGAGTTCGGTCCAGCCAGACCAGCAGGCGATAGACCGACCACTCTGGCACATCCACTCCCCATAGCGGCAGCCCTTCGGGGATGACGGCTCGGGTGACGCCCCGCTGCTCCAGCAGACGTGTCTGGCAGTAGTAGGGGACAACCTGCGGGTCCGCATTGGGTTCATTCATTCGGCCCACCAGGGTCGGAATGGCTTGCACCAGGGTCTGGTGCTCGATGCCCTCAAAGGTCGTAAACAACCCCAGGGTCCGGCTGATGGTGTGCAACGAGTCCGTCTGTTTTCGGGAGCGATGCTGTGTCCACGGAACCAGCCCCCAGGCGCTGAAGCCTTTGGGCCCAAGGACCTCTTTCAGCAACGAGGTGACCAGCAGCGAAACGTGGCTGGCTGAAACAAACGTCCCCACACTGCTGCTGCCAAAGCCTCTGAGCGGTTCCAGGGTCTGAGCCAACAGGCTGCCCAATTTCTCCGCCGCCACTGTTCTGGGCTCTTGGACGGGATCCAACCGGCTTGCAAACCCATAATCCCAATAACGACCCACCGTGGGATGGCC
>CAYTWV010000294.1:0-5997 GCA_964442235.1 uncultured Myxococcales bacterium
CCGTACTCAACCACCCGAGATACCGCATCCCGACTCGCCGGACGCAGCTTCTCGTTTTTGCACGTCGTGGCGATGAACCGGGCGTACTCCTGAACCGTCACATCCGACCAATGCATTTCGTAATCGAATTCGGATTTCACCTGAAAAAGCTTGCGAAAATCCTCATCATAGCCATGCAGAGTCTCATATACATGAGAAGGACCGATCATGATGATCTTCAAATCAATCGGAATTGGCTCGGGTTTCAGGCCCGAAGTGGGCAGGTACCCCATGTGCTCGCCCATGTCTTCGATCGTCAACTGCCGATATCGCAAAATGCTCTTAAGATTCTCCCACACCAGTGGATAGTTGAACAAATCATTGGTGTTAATCATCAGGTACCCGCCATTGGCGCGCAGCACCGACCCCGCCTTGATCATCGTGAAGTCCGTGAAATAGACCCCGTTCTCAACCTTCTTTTCCAACTTGCCGAACAGGTTGTAGTAAGTCGGCCTGGTCTCCACAATCACCGGAGCACCCTTCAGGTCGCTGTTATCGACCACCACGTTGACCTTGTAATCCGAAAACTCCCGCTCCGGATTCTCAAGGAAAGGATTCTGTGGCTGGGGCGCCTCTTCCCTCACGAACTTGCCAAGATTCTCCAACACATGCTGCAACACATGGTCCAGATACTCGCCCACACCCTTGAACTTGCCGAAAGCCCGCTTCAACTTCCGCACCGGAGCTGAACTGATCTTCTTGGCCAACCGAAGCTGCCTGCGCTTCAGCAAGTCCTGGGTATCGTTTTCGATGTTACGCGTGCGCGCCACGAAGTCGTGGATCATGGGTTCTAGAACCCGGCGCCGCTCCTCGATACTCGTCTTTTGCTCCTCCGGCAGGGCCTCGTACTCCTTGTTCGACAAGATCTTCTCGCCCACCATCGGGATGGTAATCAAGCCGGTCTTGGTCGATTTGACCTGGAAGCCCACATCCGCTGCCTTCTTGCTCAGGTTCCCGAAATAGTCCTGCTCCTTGGAGAGACTGTCCGAGACGATTTCCTGAATCTCTTCCTGGTACTCCCGGGCCCGAAATGCTTTGGGCAGTTCCGTGCGCAGCGTCTCTACCAGCCAATCCATGGCCAACGAAAACTCCCGTCCCTTCCCCGCAGGCAGCGTGATGGCCGTGGGGGCCTCTTTGTCACGGAAGTTCTGAACGTAAACCCAATCCGCCGGCACACTGCGACGGGCTGCAGCATCCTTGACGATGGTGCGAACGATGGTCGTGCGCCCGGTCCCCGAATCGCCCGCAACAAAGATGTTATAGTTGCGCTTGTCAATGGCCACGCCCAGCCGCAGCGCCCGAACCGCCCTCTCCTGTTCAATCACTCCATCCAATACCTCCAACTCCTCGGTGGTCTGGAACGTGAACAGCGACGGGTCACAGGTGCGACGAAGTTCCCCGGATTTCAGCGTACGAAATTTGTTCGAATTCCCGCTCATGTTCAGCCCTTCTCGCGGATGTCACCGCCTCAATCGCCCACAGGCGAACCCCACATTTTCAGGGGAGGTTACAGATCGACCTTTCTCAGAAATGCCGCAGCGTCCTCGGGTGCCGTGGGGTTGATATAGAACCCCGTACCCCACTCAAACCCCGCCACGTTACTGATCCGGGGCAAAATTTCAAAATGCCAGTGCCAGTCCACTTCCAGGGTGTCCCAATAGTTGCGCCGCAAGGTCCCGGAGATGCTTGGGGCTGTATGCAGCACCATATTATATCCTGGATTATTCAGTGCCTTGTTCATACGACGCAAGACTTCTTTTAAATGCTGCGCCAAATTCAAAAGCATATCATCATCACAATTCACAAAATCGGCCATATGCCTTCGAGGATACAAAGCCATCTCAAAGGGGAATCGGGATGCATACGGACAATGCGTCGCAAAATGAGCGTCCAGCAACACCACACGGCTGGCCGACTGGTGCTCGGCTTCCATGATGTCGCAGAAAATGCACCGCTCTTTCAACTGGTAATGCTCCCGTGCCGAAACCAGTTCCATCCCCACCGTGCGAGGCGTCACCGGTGTCGCCATCACCTGCGAGTGGGCGTGACTGAGCGACGCCCCCGCATCCCGACCACAATTCTTGAACACCAGAATGTAACGAAGCCGCTCGTCGTTCCGCAAATCCACAATCCGGTCTCGGTACGCACGCAACACCAGTGCGATATGATCCGCCGGCAAGTCCGCAAGCTCCTGGCCGTGGTCAGGAGTCTCCACAATCACTTCGTGGGCCCCAACACCATTCATGCGGTCGTACTGTCCCGCCGCTGCACGGTCCAGTTCCCCCTCCACCCGCAACGCCGGGAACTTGTTGGGAATGACCCGCACTTTCCAGGCCCCCCCCGGGGTCCCCCCGTATCGGGCGATTTCGGGCGGCGTCAGGTGCTCTTTGCCCGCACAAAACGGACAACTGCCCCCCACCTCGGGAACCACCGATGCAACCTTGAATTCCAGTGGACGACGCCCTCGCTCGCTGGCCACGATGACCCAGCGACGCTGAACCGGATCGTGCCGCAGTTCCGAGACCGGCATCCCCTCAGACGTGCCAGTTTTCTGCATCCAGTTCCTCTCCCCGTATCTCAAATGAGATGTTGTCGCTGGAGGGAAACCGTTCGATTTCCTTCCCGTCCTGCATCACCAATACAAAAAACTCCACCCAGGCCCCAACCTTCACCCCTTTGCCCCGAAGCAGACAGCGCATCGGCACCCGCATTTCCAGCGAATGCTCCACGGCGACTTCGGCCTCACTCTCGACGTCCCCCTCCCGCCTGCCACAGCGAGCCTCCAGACAGCCACCCTCTTTCATCGCAATCTTCACCCCATCAGGCTCCGGCCGAACCAGGTGAAGAAAAACGTCCAATCGTTTGGAACGCATCAACTCCCGCATCGAACCCGATGCCTCAACCTTAAAATAGAGGTTCTCCTGGTCAAATCCGAATCGCACCTCCCGCACCAGATAGTTCGGACGATGCGAAAACCCCTGCGCAAAACTAACCCGCCCCGCCGAAATCCACTTGTAGTAGCTGTCCTCACTTCCCGTGATCCTCGGAGAGACCAGATGCACCGGCATCTGCACCGCCACCCGCTTCACATTGGCATCGTCAAAAGGCTGCTCCAACGCCTCGGGGGGCTCAAGCCCCACAAGCTGATAAATCACCTTCAAGTGGTGCCTGAATAGCAGGTCAAACTGCCCATCGTAGGGCGAAGAATGCCCCTCCCCAAGCCACCAGAACCAATCCGAAGCCTCGGCCCGCTGCAATACGTCCTGCAACGCCTGCTTCGTCTCCTCTTCCACATGGTTCTTCGCCAGAAACGCCGCTACCGCCTGCCGAGCCGCCAATAGATGCTCCCATCCTCGATTCTTGGCGACATCCCCTATCCACGTCCGAAACGTCCCGTCAATCCAACTCCCCGCACGCACCCCCTCCAATTGCCCGCACTCCACCTCCTCCAAGACCTCCGAGGGAGTCATCATACGGAATCGGCCGTCCTCAGCCAGACGCTTATATAATAGTTCAACGAATTTCATTCCACCATGAATGTAGTGCTCCCAGGCATTCTCTCCATCCATGGCAATTGTGATCACCGGATTCTCCAGCGAACTTACCAACGCTGCCTTATACACTTCTTCCAGGAAGTGCTCCACGGCCAGCTCCGGCTCCCATCTGGAATATACAAATCCGATTAGATCTGACAACACGGCATCCCGGAAAAACACCGCCGTTTTTCCCATCTTCCACGGCCGGTAAATCAAGTCACCCCGGAACCCCGCCTGCGGCCCCATGCTGCCCAGAAGCACCTTCTCGTCTGTGGCAATCCACTGAACCCCGGCGTCACTCAGCAACCGCATCACCGGCATGCTGACCGCCCCCTCCGAAGGCCACATACCGACCACGGGCTTCTTCATCAAACGGCTGACCAACTGCAGCCCCCGATCCACCTGCTTGCGGGCATCCTCGGGATACAGATACGGAGAGGCAGGCATGCGAATGTCGGGCAGCGCCTCTCGGGCCGACATGGTGTCCACCAACAGCGGCAAAATGGGGTGGTACATCGGAGAACAACTGACCTCTAAGCGACCTTGCTGGTATAAAGAACGATACAGCGGGACCACCTTCTGCAACAGGTCCACCACCGATGTCTGCAAGACCACCTTATCCTCCTGGCTGAAATTGCGCCCCTTGGTGATCAGGGCAGCAACCCGAGGGTCGCGCCGCAGCGCCAAACCCGTCCAACTCAGGAAGAAATAGACCTGCAAATCGCCCCAGTCCGCATCGGAGAAATTCGCCGACCCCGACGACGCCCCACGGGCCAGACCCGCCCGATCCGCCAACTCCGCATACCGTGGAAAGGGCTTGATCATGGTGTCCGGATGCACATTAAAAAAGTTCGTCAGCAGAAACTGCTTCTCGTCCGGACTAAGCGAAGCCGGTGGCTTCAGAGCCACCCCCAGCCACAAATCGTTCACGGCCCCGGCCGCATACTCCTCAAGTTGCATCAACATGCCGGGAACCAGATTAATGGCCACCCGAACCCGTTCGTCCCTTGAGGCCAACTCCGCCATGTCGTAGTAATCCCGCATGCCGTGCACCAACGCCCACGGCATCAGGTATTCCCCGGTCAACGGACTCTTGTAGGAGGGCTGGTGCATGTGCCAGAGAAACACCACCCTGGCCTGCGTCCCTCGCTTCATGTGAGACCCTCTTCTGGAGAATCGGCAGATGGACTATTCGGTTGGTACGTCGAAGGTGCCCTCATAGCGAACTTCGATTTTCGCCGTCGGGTCCTGAACATCGTTAAACGTGATGGCCTTTAGAGTCCCCTGGCACTCACCCGTCGAATCCGGCGAGCAACAATCCTGAGTCGGATACTCGATTCGATAATCGGCCTGATCCCCCTCAACCAAACGCTCGGCAACCTCGGTCTCAGCACCCGTAGCATCCTTCACCTTCACGGTTCGGATCACCACGATGGACTGGTCGGGCTTCGGCTCCAGCGGCAGGCAAATCTTCGTCACACGTTTGATGATCAGTTCGGCAATGGTCTGAAGCGCAGGAGCGATGCCGTCTTCAGAGCAGATGTTCGAAACCATGCCGTTGGGCCCAAACATCTCCGCCAGCTTCACATAGCGAGAGCCGAAGTCGGCCTGGCCAAATAAGCTGCGGCAGACGTGCGTGTACTCGGCCTTGTCCGAGTTCTTGGCGTACCCCTTCGAAGCCACATAACACTCTCGCACGCACTCCTTCTTAAGAGTTGCGAATTCGCCACATCCCTCCCCATTGGGATCCACAAGACAGGCCCCGTCCACACTCTCCTTGGCACTTGCGTACGCCGCACATTTCTTCAGCAACGGGTTGGCAAGGCAGTCATCGCTGATCAGCGAATCGTTATCCGACGCCCTCACCTGCGCATCACCCGTAATCACCGCAATCAGCACCTTGCCGGGGTCACTCTTCAAACCACGGAACGCCGAGTAGAACTCGGAAACCGGCGTCAGCGCAAACACAGGCGCCCCTGTCCGCAAGTCCTGATAGGTACCATCGGACTTCTTGATGGGATACGCCGCAATGGTGGAGAGCGAGAAGATGTCAGGGCGGCACTTCAGACGGCCCGGAAGCACTTCTTTGCAAGCCCAACCATCGTCGCAGTCGTCATTGGTCTCACAATCGGCCAAAGTCAAGTTATAGGCCAATTCATGATGAACCTGCCCCTTGTAGTCCCCCAGCAAAGCGCACTTATTGTAGTGATCCGCCCTAATGCTGCCACAACACGTGTATGTAGCTTTGGAGTATGCGTATGAAAGACCGTAATCCAACTTGCACGAGCCCATACCCTTGCAGTCCGCATCCGTTGTGCACGTCCACGCAGGCGAACAATATTCATCGTCGATGCTGCAGTCGTCCTCGTCAGACACAAACGCAATGACCAGATAGGCGTCGTCTCGCAGGAAATCGCCAACC
>CAYTWV010000295.1:0-5988 GCA_964442235.1 uncultured Myxococcales bacterium
GGACTTCATCTCGTTCATCAGGTCGAACCCCGCCCGGAACTGCGATTCGTCCTTGGAGCGCCACGACTTGATGGCCTGGTCGAGTCGTGTCATGAGCACTTGCGTGTGCCTGTGGTCCGCGATCTTGAAGAAGAAGGTGCGGGATGCTTCCCGGCGCTGCCCCAGGTAGGCGTGCAGACTCCGACTCCAATCAACGCCGGTGTTATGCGATTCCACCTCATCGCTCGTCTTCGGCTGAGACCTGCTGCCGAGTCCCACAAGCATCCTGGCAGCACGCGGTGAGTTGAGCAGACCGCAAAGGAAACGAGCGGCTGCCTCATCCGGTCTCCCGAGTTCAAAGGCAGCGAGAGCAGTCAGAGCGTTTCGCTCCGGCCACAGCCCCGACGTGAATCTGCACCAGCGGTAGGCCTCCTCCCACCGACCCAGGTTCAGTAAGACCTCCCCCCTGTGCCAGGCTGCGGACATGTCATCGCCACACTCCCCATCAAGACGTTCACACACGTCCAGCGCCTCGTCGTAGCGCCCCGCCTGGTTGAGTGCCCCGCCCAGGTTGCGGAGGCCGCGAATATAGGGCCGGGTCTCCAGTCGGTTCCAGTAGTCCTTCTTGGCGATTCGCTTCGGGAAGAGGCGTCGGCCGACCTCAATGGCCTTCTCGTACATTTCAATAGCTTCGTTTATCTTGTTTCGCTCATGTGCGATTGCCCCAAGGTAGTTATATCCATCGGCGTAGTTTGGGTAACATTCAATGAATAATCGAAAAAGGGCCTCGGATTGGTCATATTCCCCTTTCATGTACAGGGCTTCCGCTCGCTCTTCCTCATCGCCATCCATGTGGTCAATCGGCAGCGCGTGGAACCAGAAAAAGGGGGTGTCCCGGTTCCACTCGTTCTGCTTCTGGTTGCACTGGCTTAGGCGCCAATCAATGAGTTGCTTCAAGTACTCGAGTTCCATCTTGTGTGCGGCCAGCACTTGAGCTGACGAGAACCGGCTCTGAGGGTCGGCCTGGAGGAGTTGCCGGGTAAAGTCGACCACCCCAGTCCGAAAGGTCTTGCCCAGGCGAGCATCTCGGTAGTTCCAAAGGTCGGGCAGGATGTCCATGTTCTTCTCGAGGTCCGCCAGCAGAGCGCTCCAGTTGAACCGGATTCCCGGATTCGCATTCCCTACCATGGCCCGAAAATCGAATGGCTTCACCGCCTCAGACCTGCCTAGCGCTGCCAGCGCCTCAGCCTTTGAGTAGAACGTGAAGAGTGTCTTCTGCTCCACCTTGCCACTCTCCGGATCGCGGACTCCGTGGACAATGATGAGTTGGTTCCCTTTCTGTCGCAGATAGGCCATGGCTGCCTCCTTGTTGTGCAGGCCAATCGTTTCATGCACAACAGGGTAAGTCAAGCGCGTTCCGGATCGGCACGAAGGTCTCCGACCCGGTCTTTGGCACCTGTCTTGACCGAGCCCCGCAGCAGATTCGCTTCTCACGACCGAAGGTACTGGAGCGAGGCGGAATCTACCGGAGGAGTATCCCGTCCCGTGGCCAGACCCAAACCCACCCTCCCATTGTTCTTGTTGGCCGGCCGCTCGGGCGGTAATGTCTGCTGGCTGGGTTCCGGTGGGAACACAGGCTCCGGTCGGGATGCTTGGTGTATAGTGATTATGCAGAGCGCTAGAAGCTTTGATGGAGTTGCCGCATGACCTCAAACAAGCGTCAACGTGAGTTGATGGAACTGGCAGTTCTAACCATGGACCAGTCAGTTCCGGAGCCTCGCCACGATGGGAAGCCAAGTCCAGTGGTCGGTGCCCTACTTCTGAAGCCCGATGGCCGCGTTGAGACCGCCAGTCGTGGGGAACTGAGGCACGGAGATCATGCCGAGTACACGCTGCTGGAGCGAAAGAATCGAGATGCCAAGCTGGATGGCGGAGTGCTGTTCACGACGCTGGAGCCTTGCGCTCCCGGGGCACGTCATTTCCCAAAGTTGAGTTGTGCCGAGCGGATTGTCTTGGCCAGGATCAAAGAAGTGTGGGTCGGGATCGAGGACCCAGATCCGTTGGTTGATCGAAAAGGGATTAAATACCTTCAAGAGAATGGAGTCGACGTCCATATTTTCGACAGTGATCTGCAGGATATTATTCGTAAGAAGAATAAGGAATTTATTGCCCAGGCAGAGAACAGAGCTGCAAAGGCCAAGGGAAAGAAAGTGCAGCCAATTGTCTTGTCGCGTCTGGAGGCAGCGGTGTCCGTAACGGCCTTTGCGGACTTCCAGAAGGAGGCGATTGACGGCTATCGAAGGGTCGCTTCCGGCACCGGCAAGGGGGACTCTGATGAGGTATTCCACCGACGTCTGATCAGCCACGGATTGGCAGCTCAGCATTCAGGGCAACTTGTCCCCACAGGGTTCGGCCTGGTCTTGTTTGGTAAGGAACCACGAACGCACATGGTCCAAGCTGGGCTGCTCGGCACCATCCACTATGGCGATGGCACTGAGGAAACTCGCGATTTCGATGGCCCGGCCGTTGGGGTGCCAGCCTTGGCCATCCAGTGGCTGAAGGACAAACTCCCGAACCCAATCGAGCGAACCGAGGCAAAACGAAGAGAGGTCAATCAAACTCTATATGAGCTATTGCGGGAAGGTATAGTCAATGCTCTTGTACATCGCGACTACAGCATTGAGGGGGCCAAGTGCCAACTCGTGGTCAGCCCGGACCGAATAGTGGTCATGAGTCCTGGATTGCCAGTGGAGCCAATTACGTTGGAGCAACTTCAGGCCTTCGATGCACCCATGCTAAGTCGCAATCCCGTTCTTCACTTCATTTTTGCGAGGATGGAACTTGCCGAGGAGCGCGGCTTGGGGCTCAAGTCACTCCGGTCTCGGGCCAAGGAAGCGGGGCTTCCCCTGCCTTCTTTTTCGTACCGGGCCCCATACATCGTCCTCACGTTGTACCGCGAGGCGAATGCAGCGATGGACAGCGGCATTCTGGGTCAGCTAACCGCCTCAGAGCAAGCCGGCTGGAATTGGCTGGCCACGCAGGAAACGGTGACGACTTCGCAGTACCAGGCAGCGCTGGGGTTGCCCAATCGCACAGCCAAGAACCATCTGAAGAGGTTGGCAGAGCTGGGCCTCCTGGAGATGGCCGGTGCTGGGCGAGCGACCCACTATCGCGTTCTCCGACCATGACGGTCTGCATTCCAACGGGCTTCGGAAGCAGGAATTGCGGGCCATTAATGGTGCCGGCATGGCCCGATTGGCGATTCCCTCCGTCGTTCAGTTACAAATCGGGCCATCAATCGGGCCACCGTGGCCCGAAAGGAAGATCATCTCGGTGGACCATCCGTACCTGGGCCAGTCGCGTTCACGGGGTGCCCGATCAGAACCATCGAGGAACCGATGGCATGGAAGTGGCCGTAACTGTTGGCTTTTCCACCCGAGATTCTACGTCCCCGTTTTCCGTACATCCGTCGCTCTGGGGAGCCAGATGAGAGCCCAGAGGAAACGCACTCGGCCCACAGTCGTCAAGGTGACTCAAATGGCGGCCGCACCAATTATTGCGGAGGAGTCCGTGGGGAGACTGGTTGATGGGGCCCGGCGGCGTTTCCGTGGGCGAGGGCTATCCGCGCTACGCCTTCTCCATGATAAGTCGGGCATTCTCCTCGGCGAAGGGCAAGGACTTCATCTCGTTCATCAGGTCGAACCCCGCCCGGAACTGCGATTCGTCCTTGCCACTCTCCGGATCGCGGACTCCGTGGACAATGATGAGTTCCACCCGAGATTCTACGTCCCCAACTCTCCGCACATTCGTCGCTCCGGGGAGCACTTGCCCGTGGTTTCGTGGAGGCACTGCCCGCGGAGCAGGTCAGCCCCGGGGGCCCGTCGCGGGCGGCAGCGTGAGTTCGGCGCCAGGACGCCACCCCTCTGGAATCAGTGCGGCCTTCTTCAATCGGTTGACGAGGGCTTTCTTACTCCAGAACACTACGATCAGTTTCTTCAATCTGGCACTGAACTCCTCTTCTTTACCTATATATACTGCGAAATCTCGCAAATCGACCAGTGTGCTGACCGCCTGGTCGTATCCCGACGGTAGCGTTTGGCCCATGAGGTCATGTGCTTTCGTCCATAATTGCTCCGCCTCAGGCGCTAGCCCCTGGATCCGCCTTTGACGAAGCGCTGCTGCCCTTTGCCGTTCCTCTTCCAGCCTGGCGAAGGTGCGCCGTTCCTCCTCCTCCCTCCGAGCCTGAGCGCTGCGGGCCTCTTCCCTCTCAAGCACCGCTGCTCGCTCAACCAATTCCCGGATGGTTCGGCGCACTCCAGAAACGGGCGCGCCGCCCCCCCCAGAGTTGTGCTCCAGGTCGGCCAGCCGACGTCGAAGACGCACCGTTACCGAGGCGTCGCCTCGAACCATGTCGGCCAAGAGCGACAGGCGTTCCTCGTCCGGTAGTTCCTTCAGGAAACGAACCAGGTCATCGTCGGACGTGGGGGTTCTCTCCACGCTGGCCTCGGCTGCGGCTTCTATCAAGAAGGGGTCGATTCCCACCAACTCCACAAAGGCCTCCTGTGCGGCGGTCAATTGTCCCAGGCCAGCCGGCACGGGCGGTTCGCTGGAGTCCAGGATTTCCTCCTCTTCTTCCCCTTCCGTCCCCTCGTAAATCGCCACGGTCCCCTGGATGCCATACAGCCACCCCAAGTACAGAAAGCGGTGGTCCCCCTGCCGCATTTCCTCCCTCATCGGAGCCAACCTGTCGGCAACCCCCTCTCCCTCCCACCAGTCCTCTTCCCGCTGGTCCTCACCCGTGGCAAACCCCACGATGAACCCATCACCGACCCGGCGCCCTTCAATTCCGCCGTAATCCCCCTCAAACAGGGCCAGCGTTTCCAGGTCCAACGTCCCCGCTGGAAGCTTCATCAGAAGTCGTACTCCCCAGCAGGCCACGTACACATGGAAATCGCAGTGAGTCTCCACCAGTTTCCAGGGGTCACCGCGGAAATCTCCGTAATTGTAAACGAAACACGCCCGTCGGCTGGTCACCTCGGCCCTGCTGGAGAGCGAAGAGAAGAGTTTCCTGGCCTCTTCCGAGAACGGTCGGTCCAGAGCCACAAATTCGTAGTACTGATATTCACTCATGTTCGTCCTCATCAACCAATGGAGGGAACCATGCGCCGTACTCAAGGGCCGGCGCCCGGCGGCCAAGCCGTGTGCCGAAGCATATAATGGAGCCCCGAACTCGGGCAAGAGAGACCGAACTCCACTTCCACGGTTGACGGTAGTCTGGACTGTGCTTCCCATAAGGCTTGCGGAGGTCAATAGCGGCGTCCAGAATCTCGTACGCATATTCGTAGCCGAGGTGCCGGATGGCCTTACGGAGCTTGTCTCGGTCAATCGTAGACGAGTTCATTGCGCAGTCACCTCCAAATCGATTCGTTACACTTCTCCTGCGAGACTTCCTAGCACCCGACCTCACCCCTCCTTTGGCCACTCTCCCAGAATCTTCCATGCCCCCTCACCCGGAAGCATCTCCACCGCAACCAGGTTTCCCGGCCGTCCCACTTTGTTCAGTCCCAGGCACTGGACGCCAGCCACGGTGGCATCGAATCTGGCGTGGTGGTGGCCGAAGAAGCAGACTCTGGGGCGTACTGCTGCCAGCAACTCGTCCAAACCGATGGAACCGCTTTCCGTGACGCCGCTGCGCAGTTTACGTCCGAACGGGACGCCAGCGGGAGCGTCGTGGAGTAGGACGATATCCGCTTTGCCGCCGACAATGGCTCCATCAATCTCGTCACGTGTGTAGTGCCTTCTGGCGTACCCCTGAAGCTGGTCGGATGCACGGCCATAGTCGGAGGGCCCGAAGCAACCCCCGACGCCAACCACGGACAGGGTGCTGGTCTCATCCGATAGTTCGAAGCGAGTTCCGTTTCGCAAGTAGAACAAACCCGGCAAGACCTCTGAGTCCTGTTGGGAGTCGAGCCAGACGAAATCCTCTTGGTTGCCCTTGATGAAGAGGGT
>CAYTWV010000296.1:0-5981 GCA_964442235.1 uncultured Myxococcales bacterium
ACCCCCCAACGGCACGTTGGGGGGTGGCATCGGGCCGACGGCCCGATGCCGGGGGGCGGGCCCATGCGGCCCCAGTCGGGGCCGCATGGGCCGCGGTCGCCCTCAGCGTAGCGCGTCGGAGAGAGACGGGCAGCAGTCGCCCTTACTGGGAGTGGGCGTCCGATTGATTCTTTGCGGCTGGGCGGGTGCCTATCCGTTCTGGGGGGTGGGTTCGGCCACCACTTCGGCAACGTCGGCCACGACTTCGGCAGCGGCTTCGGCGGCGGGGGCCACTTGGGCAACGGCTTCGGGCTGGGACATCTCGTCGGAGACCTCAGAGGGGTCGTCGGCCAGGTCTTCGGCGGACATGTCCGCAGCATCGGGCTGACCCAGGCGGACACCATCGGTCTCTCGCCGTGGCTTCCCGTGTTTCTGGAAGTACAGATCGTCCAGGGCCAGTTCCAACTGGGATTCGGTAATGATGTACGCCCGCCGATTGTGCTCCACCTTGCGGCGCAGCACCCTGTTGATCGTCTCCAGGTCCTGCAGGCGCAGGCGAATAGAGTCCACACCGGCACGAGCGGTCTTCAATTCGTGGACCAACTCTTTGTTCTGCTCGTTGGCGTGTTCCAGATTCTTGGTCTGACGGTCAAGACGCGCACGAAGGTCGTAAACCTCTTCAAGGTTGGCCTTGGGGGTCTCCACCACAACCACTCGCTCTTCCCGGCGCTCTTCACGGCGCTCTTGGGCCGCACGCTCTTTCTTAGCCGCCAATTCCTGCACGGCGACCAGCTCCTCTTTGGCCTGGCGGGCCTCTTCCTGAGCCCGACTCAGGCGCTCTTTGAACTGGGCCAGTTCTTCCAACATGCCCCGAACCACCGACTCGTGGCGAGCGTTGCGGTCGGCCACTTCCTGGGCACGCTCCGCGACCTCTCGCTCCAGTCGGGCCATGCGCTTGGCCTCTTCTTTGCCGTCCTTCTTGTGGGACTTCATTTCCAGGTTTTCGGCTTTAAGCTCGGCCACCTGCCGGAGCGACTTCTCGGCCTTCTCCCGGACCTCTTCCAACTTGGCTTCGGATTTCTCCAGTCGGGCCTTGAGTTCCTTCACTTCGTTTTGAGACTCTTCCAGTTCCCGCTTCCCGAACAGGAAGGGGCGAAGCTGAGAAAATCCGATGACAGCCATGGGAGCCAGAGCGAGACAAAGGGACAACGTATCCATCAGGCGACCTCTTGTCGAAAGACCATGCGAACGCCCGCGTATAACAGATGGCCGGCGGCCTTACAATCCTTTTTGGTCCCCCACAGCCGCCGTTCCAGTCGCTCTTCCCCCCCGGGAATCGGGGTGTTACTATCCACGGCGATGCGGGAACAGGGACTACCGGAGCGAGCATGAACCTGGGCAAAGAGCAACTTCAGGCGGTGTGTGCAGAGTTGGCTCCGGCCCTTCGCAGCGGGGCCCTCCAGGAAATTCGGCAGAGTGACCCTCACACCTTCCAACTGACCATCCGCAAACCCGGCAGGACCTTCTGGCTGGAAGCCAGCGTGCTTCCCCGGAATTGTCGAATTCTGGCCGTGACCCGTCGCAAGACGTGCCTCTCGCCTGCGCCGGGATTTCTGGCCCGACTGCGAAAAGAGTTGGAGGGTGCCCGAATCCTGGATCTGGAGATGCCCTGGGACGACCGGGTTGTGGTCCTGTCCATGGTCAAACAGAGTGAGGGACTTCAGTTGGTCGTCGAGTTGACCGGCCAACACGCCAATCTGTTTTTGACCGACGCCCATCGCATCATTCTGGCTTCCCTGCTTCCCTCAAGTTCCCATCAAAGGACGTTGCTGGCCGGTCATCCCTACGTGCCACCTCCCGACGCAGTACCAAGAAGCCAGCCGACCGAGCCGGACCTGTCGGACCATTGGGATCCGGAACTGGACTTGCCGCTTAGCCTGGACCTGGAAATGCACTACGAAGAGCTTCTGGGCCAGGCGCAGTTCGAATTGCGCCGTAAACAGATGGCCGACGAGGCCAAACGGCAACTGGACCGGGTCAAGAAGCGGGTGGTGAACCTTCAGACGGATTTGCTGAAACTGGGCGAACCGGCCAAATTGATGCGGGCCGGCGAGTTATTAAAAGGGGCCCTGGGACAGGTAAAACGGGGCATGGAGTCCATTCGGGTTCCTGACTACTTCCAGGAGGAGGCCCCCGAGGTTGAGTTGACGCTGCGACCGGAGTGGGATGCCCGCCAGAACCTCAGTTGGTACTTCGATCGCTACAAGAGGGCCCAACGAGGTGCCACTACCGTCCGGCAGCGCCTGGCCGATTCGTTGCGAGAAGCCCAGAACCTGCAAGAGAGGCTGGATTCCATCTGGCGCTGCGGCGAAACCCACGAACTGGACGCCATTGAACAGCAGCGCATCGCCCTGGGCAAAGCCAGCAAACTTCCCAAACCCGGGGCAGCATCCCGCAGCCGAGCGGCCCTGCCCGCACAACGACACAAACCTTTCAAGGTGTTCCAAGCCCGCACCGGCCGGCAAATTCTGGTGGGCAAAGGGGGCAAGGACAACCACGAGTTGACGTTCAAACACTCCTCCCCCCACGACATCTGGTTACACGTGCGCGGTTTCCCCGGAAGCCACGTCATCGTCCCCCTGGCCCGAGAGCAAGAACTGGACCCCGAAACCCTGGTTGATGCTGCCCACCTGGCCTTGCACTACAGTCAGGCCCCCCAGCAAGGGTACAACGAAGTAATCTGGACCCGCCGAAAGTGGGTAAAAGCCGTCAAAGGCGGCGCTCCAGGCAAGGTGCAAGTCACCCAGGAACGCACCATCCAAATCACCTTGGATTCCCCCCGCCTCAAGCGCCTGCTAGAGGCGCAGATGGAGACGTAGGGAAGCTGGGAGAGGTGAGGTTGGGATGAAGGGTGAAGGATGAAGGGTGAAGGATGAGCGACACGTCCGACAGGTCCGGCAGGTCCCGGCCGAACGCGTTGCTGCCGGGGTTGCGGTTGGGGTTGGGGCCCAAAACCGGGCCGACATGGCCGGCGGTCATAGCGGACCGGTTTCGTTGACACCCCCCCGGCGAAACGGTATAAGAGGTTGGCGATTTTCTGTCGAGGGGGGTCGAATGACTCGGGCAACTACATTCCTGTTTGCTCTGCTGATGATACCTGCAATGGCGATGGCCCAGGAGCCGACCGCCGAGGATCTCTTCCGGCAGGGCAACGAGGCCTTCATGGAAGGCAACTACGATAAGGCGATTTTGCACTTCCAGGGTGCCGTGGCCCAGAATGCCGAGTTTAAAGAGGCTTGGTATAATCTCGGCGCAACCTATGGACAAGTTCGCCAGTACGAAAAGGAAGTCGATTGTTATCGAAAGGCTCTGGGGCTGGACGCCAGTTACTCCCGGGCCCACTACAATCTGGCTTTGGCGCTGGAGGACAGCGGTAAGTTTGACGAGGCCCTGGCCGAGTACAAGCTGACCCTGGACCATGAACCCCAGGCCATCGATGCCATGGTCAACATGGGCATTCTGCTTACCCGCATGGAGAAACTGGACGAGGCGCTGGCCATTTACGAGAAGGCTATTGCGCTGGACAACTCGATTGCGGACATCTACTACAATCAGGGCATCGCCTATGGCAAAAAGGCCCAGGCCGAGGCCGACGCCGACAGCAAACAAAAGTGGATAAAGAAAGAAGTTGAGGCCTATTTGGCAGCGGTGGAGAAGCGACCTGCGTTTTTTAAGGCTTTCTACAATCTTGCGGTGGCCTATAACAAACTGGGTGACCTGGACAAAGAGATCGACGCTTACGAGAAAGCCATCGCCTTAAAGAAGACCTACCCCGAGGCCCTCTACAATCTGGCGTACGCGCTGGAAGAGAAGGGCGACGATGCGAAATCGATTGAAATCTGGAAGCAATATATTGAAGTAGCCAGCCGTTACGAAAGCGAAAAAGACTTTGTTGAAGTAGCCAAGCAGGAATTGCAGCGCCTGGAGCAGGGCGGCCAGAAATAGTGGTGTCGCCCCGTTAAACGGCAAACGACAGGATTGAGAATTTGAACCTGCTGCTGGCCCGGACTCAGCCGTCCCAAGAGGAAATTGCATGGAAATCAACCTCGTATCGCTCCTTCGATGCGTTGTGGAGAGTAGTACCTACCTGAACCCCGACTCCAAAGGGGGGGCCCACACCGACGTCATGCGCATCTGCCCGGATACGCTGGCTTCCACCCTGGCGCAGTACTCTGCCGATGGCGTGACCGTGAGCGATCAGGTCTGCCAGGCCGCCGAGATTCTGGGCAAGCGCTTTCTGGTGAAACGGGGGAAGACCAAAGACTTCTCGATGCAGTTGATTGGCCCCAAGGAAAACGTCATTCCCCGGAAGCTGGTTTCCCATGTTTTTGGGCCCTACGGATACAATCTGGTCCCCACGGTGGAAAAGACCCTGGTAGATGCCTCGGAAGCGGCTCGGCAGATTCCCTATTTTGCCTATGGCGAGCGCGAACGAGTCATGGCCCCGGACGTCCTTGCGCACCTTGCGGCCCTGGTTCGAGACCAGAAGATGCCCGAAGGCTTCCTCGCCCCCGGCGAAGACCCGTTCCTGGTATTTCTGGACGAGACCGGTACCAACCATCTGCCCATGAGCCTGTATAACATCCTGGCTGACGATCAGTGGTTCAAAGGCAGTCTGAAAAGCTTCGAAGATTTGGGGGCGTTCCAGCGCTTTACGCGGCGCAATCCCATCTCCAGGGAAATGGAAGAGAGCCTGTCGTCGTTCTTCGATGCCCCCATCACCGTGGGCCTGCGGGACACCATTCGTTGGGCCATGGGAAGCCGTCATCCCGAGTTGGGCTGGGAGAAGGCGCAGGCGACCATCATGCAGGCCTTCGATCGATACGGCGAAGAGAACTTTCTGCCCGTCGAAATGACCTATTATGCCCCCAGTCTGGAGATGGACCGGGAAACCATGGAAGGGGTGCTGGCCATCAACGGGCGCGTCGTTCCTCGATTCGCCCGGTTGTTGGGCGCAGCGCTGGAAAAGCGCCGTCTTCCGTCGCTTGACATGTCCAGCCTCTGCTCCGTTTCCCGGGAAGTCCTGGAGTTTTATCACGGCTATCCGCTGTACGAGTTGGAGCCCTATCAGGGGATCTTGTCGGTCTCCACGGCAAAACTGGTGGCCCGGTTGGCCACAGCGTTGACCTTCATGGCAGCGGGTGTGGATATGTCCGAACGGCCCAACACCCACATGCCCTTCCTGACACGCCGCCCGGGGCGCCTGGGCACCATGCTGCGCTCGCTGGATGAGACCGAACGGCAGGCGTTTATGCACAGCGTGGAAGATGCCTTGACCCGCTACCATGCCACGGGCGGACTGGTGGATCAGGCCGGGAACCGTTGGACTTACCGGCGCCTGCCCCGCACCTTCTTCTCGTTCCAGGAAAACGCCCAGTATGCGGCCTCGCTCAAGGGCACCGTGGAAGAGGTGTTCACGTTAACCGACCTGCAAAACGAGCCCTATAAGCAGTTGCTGACCACGTTGCCCGAACTCTCGCAGAAATTGACCGTCTTCTTTTCGGTCTTGTATCGCTACTACAAAGACACGGGCTTTATCCCCGACTTACGGCCCAAGAATGCGGGCCGGGACATCTTTGTGCTGGGCATTTGGGGATACGTCTCGGAAAACCTGCTGATTGTGTTGTATCGGGACGGCAACGGCGAGCGGCACGCCGAGCTGAGTTTTGTGGACAATAAAGATCAGTTCAAAGAGTACCGCCGCTCGGAAGATCGCCGAGCCCCCGTGGGAATGGCCAAGAATGCTGCCCGATTGGTCCGCCCCGTGGTGGAGCCCGCCATGTTGCGTTCGGTAGGGTTGTTTGTGGACCACGCCTACGCAGTGCAGAACAAGACCACCACCGAAAAGACGCCCCTGGTGCGCAAGTACGCCTCCCATGGCCTGGACATCGCCCACGAGGTGGTCCACAGCTATATCGGCGACGCCTTCGACACCGGCCGAG
>CAYTWV010000297.1:0-613 GCA_964442235.1 uncultured Myxococcales bacterium
TTTTTCTCGGTGAAGAAGAAAGGACAGTAGGGAAGGGTGGGGCGGACGAGGGCGGCGGGAGTGGCCTGCCGCCTGAACTTGATTTCAAACAGCGAACTCTTGGGGGCATACCGTGGATTTGACTTGTCTCCGACGTTTGTCGTTCCTGCGGAGCCCTTTGGCAATTCTGTGCCTGCTGCTGGTCGGTGTTCCGGGCCTGATTGGGTGCTCCGGCAGTGGATCCGAGGCGAACTCTGATACTGGGTTTCACGATTCGCTGGACTCTGTCCCCGTGGGCGACTTTGCCGGCAACGACGGCACGGACATGGTGATTCCGGACCTGCCCTTGTCCGACCTGAACGTTACCGACCAGACAGCGGATCAGGCAGACCTGGTTCCCGCCCCCTGCGACGAAACCAAGATGATACGGAATTTGGTTAATTCCGCTGACACGACGTTCCCCCGCGGCCCCTACCTGATGATGCTTCAACCTGACTCCGTGTGGATTCTGTGGCGAACCGACCAGGAGCAGGATTCCACGGTGACGTGCAACGACGGCCAGCAGCAGCAACAGGTGTACGACACCACACCGGCAATACGCCATGCCGTAAGGCTGACCGGCCTGCGCCCGGAC
>CAYTWV010000297.1:623-4128 GCA_964442235.1 uncultured Myxococcales bacterium
CCATGTGTTTCACACGGCAGTGGCCCCGAATCAGCCCTTCCGTTTTGTGGTGTGGGGCGACAGTCAAAACGGACCCGGCGTGCTGGGGCCGCTGGTGGACCTGATGATCGAGGCGGGCCCGCATATTGCGCTGGGACTGGGCGACCACGTGGAGGAGGGCTCGGAGGCTTCCCAGTGGGATGACCACCTGTTCGGGCCCGCAAGAGCACTATTTCACCAGGTTCCGTTTTTCGCCACCCGGGGCAATCACGAGCAGAACCCGATGCACTTTCTGGACGCCTACCAATACGACCTTCCACAGGACCCGCTGGATGTGGCAACGTACTACAAATTCACGTACGGCAATGCCTTTTTTCTGGTCATAGAATCGAATACTCTTGTATGTCCGATCGGCGACTACAATCCACCTCAGTTCGACTTCATCAAGGCTGCCTTGGAAAGCCCCGAAGCCAAAGCGGCCACCTGGCGATTTGCCTTCACGCATGAGGCGGCCTATTCGGAGGCCTGGCCGACGTTCGAGGGGGACCTTTGCATTCGAGACACCATCCTGCCCATGCTTGACCAGGCCGGATTCCACGGCTTCTTTGCGGGGCATACTCACTCGTACGAACGGGGCATCGTGGGCGGTATCCTGCACATCATCTCGGGCGGTGGTGGGGGCGGGCTGGATACGTGGGCCCGAGACCTCAAGCCCACTACGGTGGTCTATTTGGGGCACCACTTCCTGCGCATCGATGCGGGATGTGAGCAGCTCAAGTTGGAAGCGGTGGCCCTGGACGGAACGGTAATCGATTGGGTGGTCCTGTCACCGGAACATCAGATTCTCTCGCAAGGAACCGCGGGCGGACTGGACGGACTGATCCTGACCCCCTGACAGCCAGAGGTTCGAATGAAAGCTCAATTGGGCAGCGCCCTGCTTCTGGTGGGGTTTGTGTTGAACGGGTGCGGGACTTCCAACCCAGGTGCCGATGCCGGGTCCGACGCGACAATGGCTAACGACTGGGTGGGCTCTGACCAGCGGATTGTTCCGGATCTGCACCCGTCGGATGAAATGGGGCAGGACACCACAAGTCCCCCACGGCCCGAGTGCCAGGTAATGGCCCCGGAAGTCCCGCTTCGACGCCCTGTCTCAACCAATGAACCCATGTTCATTTACAACGTGTATGGAGCCCCGGAGACGGTGGGCAACCTGGTGGAACTGGTACCGGCCGACCTGTTGCCGTACTTCGCGGTGCAGATTGTGCCGCCCGAGCCCTATGTCGACTCTCCGGAATTCCGGGCCTGGATTGAGGCCATGGTTTCTGCAGCGAACGAGGCGAAGATACCGGCCTTCCTGCAAGTGGAACACATGAACACCCGCAATGACCTACCACAAGCATTCTATGAAGAATTATTCGCGAAATACTCGCATTTCATTGGCTTATCTTTTGCCGAAATAAGCATTTCCGGTGTTGCGGCAACGGCCTTGGATGATGACTACATCAACCGGATGAAAGAGGCCATCGTCACTGCTTCGGCAAACGGCGGCTACTTCTTGTGGCAAGACATGGGATACGATGTGGAGGGGGCCGCCTGGGAGAAGACGCCGCAGGTGTTTGTCAAGGCGGGCTCCGACGCAGGCCTCTTTGCGCTGATGCGGGCGCATGCGACCAACCTTATCTTCCAAGATAAGCACAACGGCAACGGCAAGCGTTTTACCGGTCCAGCGGCCGTTCTGGGGCTTTTTACCACGTGTACCATCGGACAATGGGGCGTAAACAGCGAGGACTGGAACTGGTGGGAAGCGGGATACGGGCGACTCTTCGCCCCGTGGAGTGGCAAGCCAAAGGCCGAGGCCGAGTCATGGAAATCGCTCTTCACGTTCCCCGAGGTCCTATTCGGCATCGACTGGCTTGTGGGGCTTTCGGCTGGGGCCACGGTGTTTGCCATTGAGGCACCGTTTCACGGCTTCGGACCGCTGGACGCTGCGACCCCATCGCCGGCGTTCGAACACGAGGCGAGGTTCGAGCGAAGATAAGGCTGGCGTACCAGCCCACCGAGCCAGCGGATCCGGCGTTCCTGGAGGACACGTTGTTCCAGGGCCTCTACGGGCCTGAAGTAAGTACAATATGCGAGTGGTTGCCCTCCACGGGTCGGTACTACTTCTTGCCCATCTTGCCGGTGCACTCATCAAGCGACATGCAGGCGTTGTTCCCGGAGGGAATTCAGGCAGCGGACTACCAGGACTTACTGGCGACGGCGGAGAAGCGGAAGGCTCTGTTCGATGCCCGTTATCCGCTTGAGGAGGAGGGCGATGCTTGGGTGGTTCATTTCGGTTCCCGCTGGTTCCTGGCCAACCCCCGTGAGAACCAGGACAGCCCGGTGACGTTCCGCCTGGCTCTGGCAACACCTCCGGGATCCGTGTTGGAAGGTACACTGGAAGCGCACACCTTTGCCATCGTAGTGGAGGGTGAGTCCGTCTTGCGAATTCATCTAAGCAACTATCGAACGGACTCGGACAACGGAGTGTGGGATAACCCCGAGTTCACCCAGGAGGATCCCTGGACCTGGTTCTATGGAGACTATCTGGTTCATCCCGACGACGAAGAGACCCGCCGCACGACACTGATACTGCATGCCTCGCTTAAGGCCGAGCCGGATGTGGAGGTGCAGGTAACTGGGCAGGGCACGGTCACGCCGGAGTTCGACGCCAACGCCGGCACCATGACGCTTAGGGTGGACCACAACGGTGTTGTGGAACTTGGAATCCCTGTTCCGTAACAGTCGCAGGAGTCCTCCCTCCTTCACACAAACAAAGGAATTTGGCGGTGGCCTGGGCCAGATCTACCAGTTGCCGGATGTAGACCTCTGCACATTTGTGGGCCTTCGCAGATCAGGCCAGAGGCCACTCGAGGGGGCGGTCGCCGCTGGACGTGCTCTGGCTACAGATGCACCACGATCCAGACCAAGGTCCAAAACCCAACTGCCGCGGCAGCAAAGCGCCTCCAGGTGGTCAATGACGCTTCCTGGCCGTCTGCGGTCGAGCCGCCCAGTCTGGTGATGTCCAGGTAACGGACGGCCAGAAGCCCAGTCACGTTGGCCAGGTAGGCAAGGTCGGTCCAAGAACCGATTTCCTGACCGCTTTTGAACAGGCTCATGGCCAGCACGGCCAGCACCGCGTGCCCCACCATCATCCAGTAGATGCGAGCCACCATGCCGGGCAAACCTGAACTCTTTTTGGCAGTGATTTCATTGGAGACAATCGGTGCAGACGAAGGTGCGCTTCTAGACGGACCATTCATGGCCATCCTCCCTTTCTCGATTCCGAAGAATCGACGAAAGAGTGGCGGCCCGACCACTCAATTTTCCTGCCCTCGCATGTGCCGAGGACACCCTTAGGTTGAAAGTAGGGGCGCAGACCCGGGCTGTCAAGTCCGAGGGAACCAGTCGGGCGGTTTGGGGACGCCGCCAAGTTTAACTTCAGGAGGAGGTGCGAAGGGGTAGGGCTGGCTTGCGGTTGGGGCGC
>CAYTWV010000297.1:4138-5980 GCA_964442235.1 uncultured Myxococcales bacterium
AGGAGGCATTGCGCGCATGGGGCTTGGGAGGCGAACTCAAGGCGCGAGGAGGAGGTGATGTCGGTGCACATCGCTGACGACGAGCAACGCAGAGATCGTCCGCAACCCCCATGCGCCCTTTGGGTTCCGGCGGCGCGGGCAAGTCGGCAAGTGCCAGATCCAGCAGGTGTTCCACCTGGGAACGGACTTCGCCGGGAACTCCTATGGAGAACGTGATGGATCCGTCGTAGCCACTGACTCCGGCACCCAGCAACGGGGGGAAGACCACTGGGACAAGCAGGTATGCTGCTGAGGGGCGCATACCAAAATCCACGACCTGAGGCGTAATCACTCCCATGTTGGTAAGGGTGTTGGGAGCGTTTCGTTTTCGAATGCCCCAGTCCTGTACACGCTGGAACAGGCGGCACAACCTTGGGTAGCCCAACCGGCGAAGAAGGGGCGCCAAAATCAGATCACTCATGCCGATCCAATCGTTCTTGCGCAACGAGGTGCAGGCGACCACCCGGGCTACGGCTTCGGGGTAGCTGGCGAAGGGCTCGCTCCCTACGTCAACGTATTCGAAGGCGCTGAAATTGCAGGGTCCTCCGGTCGCCTTGTCCGGCAGGTAACGGCGCAGGTCTACGGTCATTCTCAGGCGATTGGAGTGGCGGCTACCAACCCGGTCGGAAACGCTTACCGCACGAAGGAAAGCGGCCAGAAACAAGTCGTTCAGCGTGGCATTTCGCTGTTTACCCCAAGCGGCCATTTTGGCAACACGAACGGCATCCAGATGCCGAACCACCCAGCAGTAGCCCGACGGCTGCACCACTGGCAATTCGACTCGTTTGACCGGGGTCCGGTGGTGCCAGGAGAGGCGTATCAGAGACTTGAGGATGCGCCACCGCTCCTTGAATGAGATGCGTCGAAATAGCTGGGCCAAGCCTCGCTGGCCCTTTTCATTGGGTTCGGGGATCCAGTCGGGGTGGCTCTTCAGCCGACGATAGATGTAAGCGACGGTGGCGACCACTTCTCGGGTCCCGGCAGCATCCGCAACCAGATGGGAGACTCGAAACAGCAGGCAATCGCCGGATGTTTGTCGAAGCAGCACGGCCTGCAGCCCTTGGTCCTGCCGAACATCAAAGGGGGCCGTGGCAAATGCCTGATACTGGCTTGGGTCCGTTGTGAACAGCAACGGTTTACGTTGATCGTCCGGAATCCGTTCCCACCAGGTTCGTTTTTCATCGGAAACGAAGCGGCACCCCAGCACGGGCTCCGAGTCCAGAGCAAGGTAAATGGCTCTTGCCAGCCGCTGCTCATCCAGCGGTGCCGAGAAGAGGCACTCCAGGTGAATCACCATCTCGCCCCACTGGATGTCATGCCAGGAAGCAAGCATTCGGTCGGCCAATACGGTTGGCAGAGTTGTGTTTTTCATGAGCCATCGCGTATCAGAAACTTAGGGGGAAAACGAGAGGAATTCCATTTGGCAAAGCGACCGGGGGGTGTTGGCGTTCCCAACCCCGGATCGCAGGCGGTACATTGTTTCGTGGCGTTGCAACGGACCCGTTGACGGTTGGCCTCAGTGCGACTAGCCTAAGGGCCTCGCGTGTCACGCTGGTCGTCGCTGTAACGACAGGAGAAGTCATGAATGTACGAACGCTGGTTCTTTCTGTTGTGCTCTTGGGTGGTTGCTATCAGACATCGGAAGACAACCTGGGGCCTATGCCTGCCCCTGTGCCCAATGCGGCGGATGCCGTAACCCTGACTGGTGAGGTTTGGACCGGCGAAGGGTGTGTGACTGACAGTGATTGTGTGGCGACTTCCGGCGTGGGCGCATGCCAGCGAGCCGTCTGCAATAAGGGCGAG
>CAYTWV010000298.1:0-5679 GCA_964442235.1 uncultured Myxococcales bacterium
TACGGGTGCCGGCTGGTGGAGTCCCAGAACCGAGTGACTCTGCAGTTCAACCAGATCTGCAACCTTTTGATCGAGGCGGATTTGCTGGCGTCGGAGCGTGGAGACAAGGTCATCACGGGGATTCACGTGAGCAAGGCCATCGAGGAGCGGCAGTATCGGCTGGGGTTGTACGAGGAGAAACTGCGGGGCGAGATTCTGGAAGAGACGGTCTTTGTGGGAATGGAGGGGGCCAAAGTTGGCACGATCAACGGCTTGGCCGTGTACGAAATCGGGGATTACAGTTTTGGGAAGCCCGCCCGGATTACGGCGGTGGTGCATGCGGGGAAGGGCGGGGTGTTGAATGTGGAGCGGGAGGCCCGGCTGTCGGGGAGAATTCACAGCAAGGGCGTGGCGATTCTATCGGGATTCCTGGGGGCTTTGTTTGGTCAGAAGACCACTCCGTCTGTGACGGCCAGCGTCTGTTTTGAACAGAGTTATGGGCCTATCGATGGAGACAGCGCCAGCGCGGCGGAGTTGTTTGCCATTCTTTCGAGCATGTCTGGGGTGCCCATCAAGCAGACCTTTGCGGTGACGGGGTCGGTGAATCAGCATGGGGACATCCAGCCCATCGGCGGGGTAAACGAGAAGATCGAGGCGTGGTTCCGATTGTGTCAGGCCAAGGGGTTGACGGGGGACCAGGGGGTGGTGATCCCGGCATCGAACGTAAAGAATCTGATGTTGGGTCAGGAGGTTGTGGATGCGGTGGAAGCCGGGAAGTTCACGGTGTACCCGATTGCCAGGGTAGAAGAGGGTATCGAGATTCTGATGGGGAAGCCTGCTGGCCAATTGACCGAGAAGTTCACGTTCGAGCCCGAAGACACGGTGTATGCATTGGCGGCCATGACGCTGGAACGGTTTGACGAGGACGATGACGAGGATTTGGAAGAGGAAGAGGGGGAGGGTTCGGGGGAGGGCAATCCGTAGCTTGGCGGGCAATGTTTTTGATGGCTCTGCAGGGTTTGAAGGAGTAGTGTGACCGTTCCCCAAAGTTGGGGATGTTGGAGGCTTGGTATGCGTCGGTTTCTTTCTTTGTTCGTGATTTTGGGAGTTTTGGCGGCATGTGAAGAGACCCCGACTGCTTATGGACCTGCGGACAATGCGGGCATGGAAAAGGCAGCGACGGCGGGCAAACATTGGAGTGCATCGGGGCTGTTGCCGGCGCACCGTCTTCCCTGGGAAGTGAAGGTTCCCGGCAAAGAGGATGCGAATACGGATTACCAGAAGGCCCATCCTCAATGGTATGCCATTACTCAGCCCCCCACGGGCAAGGTTCGGCCCATGAAAGAGTGGGAGCCGATGCAGGCCAACATCATCACCTATTCCAACGATCTGCCCAGCAGCCCGGATTTTGCCCAGGTGATGGTGGACATCGTGGTGGGGTCTCTGCCTTACGTGGAGATGTGGATCGTGGTGGATTCGGAGGTCGCCAAGGCGGACTTGATCAACCGGTTGAAGAATGCGGGCATTACGCAAGCTCAGATCGACCAGGACATCAAGTGGTTGCGCTTCCAGACGAATGCCTTCTGGGTCATCGACTACGGTCCGCTGCCGCTGGTTAACGAGGATACCCAGACCGTGGCATTTGGGGATTTCCGATACTACCCCAACCGAGTTCTGGACGATGCGATACCGACGCGCATGGGTAACGCCCTGAACACGGTGACGTACCGGGCGCCTTTCGATTATGAAGGCGGAAACTTCCAGGCGGATGGCGATCAGTTCTGCTATTTCTCTGAGCGTGTATACATGTACACGGGTATGAGCTACGATGATGTTAATGACGTAATGCGGGACTATTTTGGTTGCCAGCAGGCGGTGGTGTTGAAGGACATCACGAATGATGGTACTGGCCACATCGATATGTTCTTCAAGCTGGGTGGCAAACACGTAGCCGTCGTAGGCGAGTACACGGTTGTTTCGGATGCTGCTAACGAGCAGCGTATGGACGACAACGTCGCCATCCTGGAGAGCCTGGTTTATGACGACACGGCCGAGGGGATCACGGTTTACCGAGTCCCGATGCCGAATGCGGGTTGGGACAGCTACTACAAGGAGTGGATTCCCAGAACGTTCATCAATTCGACCCTTATCACGGCGCCGGACGGACTGTCTGGTGTGAACCTGTGGCCGATGTACACGGTGGACAAGGAACTGGAAGCTCAGGCTCTGGCGGTGTGGGAGCAGGCGCTGCCGAACTTCGATCATGTGGGCGTGATCAGCGACGAAGTCTCGTTGGCCTCTGGAGCGGTCCACTGCGTGACGCGTACGATTCCTGCACTTCCGTTGGCCAAATGGGTACCCGACGGCGAGTGTGTGGATGGGAAGTGTGAGGGCGCTGGGTATGACGGTGCGTGTTTGCCAATGAGTGAAGAGACTCCCGGGTGCTGGGGACCGAAGTGGGCGTGTTTGTGCAGCGATTGCACGAACGCCACGTGCCAGGTGCCTGCGACATGCGGGGACGGGACATGTGATGCGACGGAAGGGTGCTTCAAGTGCCCGGCGGACTGCGCTTGCGAGGCCGGATTGGCCTGTTATGCGGCGACGAACACGTGCAAGACGGACACCTGCGGCAACGGCGTGTGTGATCCCGACGAGACGTGTACTGTTTGTGAGAAGGACTGTGGCTGCGAGGGCGGCAAGACCTGTGCTTACGGCATCTGCGTCAGCGACGGCTGCGCCGGGATTTCCGACGTTGGTTGCTGCGATGGCGAGAAGACGTTGGTCTATTGTGATGGTGGTTCGTTGACGACGTTGAAGTGCACCAGCCGCTGTGGTTGGTCTGAGGAGAACTCCTGGTACGATTGTGGCACTCCTGGCGAGGCCGATCCTGCGGGCAAGTATCCTTTGGAATGCAAAGGCAATTACGACTTCCCTCCGGGGTGTGCCGGCAAGGTATGCGGCGATAACGGCGGCGGGTACTCTTGCGGCGAATGCGCCGAGGGGTTGGAGTGTGTAGAGGGCGCATGCCAGGGCGCTTGTGTACCGGCTTGTGACGGCAAGGTTTGCGGCGACGACGGTTGCGGCAAAACTTGTGGAGAGTGTGATGCGGGCGAGGAGTGCAGCGCCACGTTCACTTGCGAGAAGGTCTGTGTACCGGTGTGTGACGGCAAGGATTGTGGTCCTGACGGATGCGACGGCGAGTGCGGCACATGCGGCGAGGGACTTGAGTGCGGAACAAACGGTGTTTGCGAAGCCGCGTGCACGCCTCAGTGTGACGGCAAAGAGTGCGGCTTGGACGGATGCGGTGGCGAGTGCGGTACCTGTGCCGAGGGCAAGGCGTGTTCGGAAGCCGGCCTGTGTGTGGCCGAATGCACTCCGGTTTGTGACGGCAAGGCCTGCGGCGATGATGGGTGCGGCGGTGTGTGCGGCACATGCGCCGACGGCACGACGTGCGCCGAGGGTATATGTGAAGAAGAGCCCGCAGCGGGCGGCGATGACGATGGTGGTTGCAGCATGACCACAAGCAGCAGCCGACCTTCTAATGGTTTGGGCTTGTTGTTGGCCGGATTGTTCCTGCTATGGGCTTTTGTCCGCCGTCAACGTTAGTCTCACATTCGTCTTCCCCCAATCCGAACGAAAATCGTGCCTGAGGTAGCGGTGTGTGGTAGCCTGTCGCCTCCAGGGAGTGGCCAGGAATGGAGAAGTACTGCCCAAAGTGTTTCGCTCGATACGCCAAGGAAGTGGAGCGGTGTGAAGCCGACGGGACCTATCTGTGCCAATTGGGGGAGCAGGATCTTTCCGGACAAGTGATTGATGGGCGATACACCGTGCTGCAGAAGATTGGGCAGGGCGGGATGGGGGTGGTCTACAAAGCGGAGCAGCACCTGGTGAAGCGGGTGGTTGCGCTGAAAGTTCTGCGAAGGGATCTGGCAGAAGATGAAGGGGCCGTAAGGCGATTCATGACCGAGGCGCAGGCCATTGGGGCGTTGCGCAGTCGGCATACCGTGACGTTGCACGACGTTGGGGTCACTCGGGAAGGGTTGCTCTATTACACGATGGAACTTCTGAACGGGCGGGCTTTGTCGCAGGTGATTGCCGAAGAAGCGCCCTTGGAGCCGGTCCGGGCAGTGAGGCTGATGGCCCAGGTTTGTGAGAGCCTGGAGGAAGCGCACGGTCTGGGGGTCTTGCATCGGGACTTGAAGCCGGAAAACCTGTTTGTGGAGCAGGAGCGTGGGCGAGAATCCATCAAGGTATTGGATTTTGGCATTGCCAAGTTGATGGGGGAAGCGGGGAAGGACTCGGTCACTCGGACGGGGATGATCGTTGGGACGCCGCAATACCTAAGTCCCGAACAGGCCATGGGGACCGCATCGGTTCCGGCCAGTGACTTGTACTCTCTGGCCACAGTCATGTACGAGATGTTATCGGGACTGCCTCCGTTTCAGGCAGACACACCCATCCAGACGGTTTGGGCGCACATCAAAGAACCCATGCCCGATTTGAACGGGCGCAACCCTTATGTTCAGGTGCCCGAGGGGCTGCAACGGTTTTTGCGAAGGGCGTTGGAGAAGGACCCCAAACGAAGATTTGCTACGGCAGCGGAGTTTCGGGAATCCCTGATGGGTGCGCTGGGCGATTATGCTTCGGTGTCCGAGACGATGATGGTGCCGCCGGTGCAACCTGGGGCAGCGCCCGCCGACGCAATGCGGGAAAGGGCTCGAGAGCATGCTCGGATGTTCACTCCGTGGGGCCCCAAGGTTCCGGTGACGCCGGAAGAGCCAGTGGACAGCACGGTATTAATGGAGGCAGTGCCGGTGGTTGAGCCTCCTAAAGCAACCTTGAGGGGAAGTCCAACACCGATCCATGTGGTGGAGAAGGGGACGTACTGCTCGGTGGTGCCCCAAGGGGATGAACCGTCGGCCAGAAATCTGCCCACCGTGGCTGTGAACCCACCGCCCTCGGTTCCAACGGGGAATCGTCGTGGCTCGGAGTTGGCGGGGGGTGTGGCGGCGCCCAAGTTGCCCTTGACCGCTGCGCCAAAGAAGGTGCCGATGGAGTCGGAGCAGACCGACGTGGAAATCGGCTCCGAGACCATGGAGATGATTGCGGCGCAACGTAGATCATCAAGGACAGGGTGGATATGGATTGGGCTTGCGGTGCTGGGACTTTTGGTTGGGGTGATGGTTTGGAGGCCATGGGTAGGAAGTGAGTCTGGGAAGAAGGTGGCGGCGGAGGTCAATGCCGAGGCTGGCGTGGTGGGGGCGGGCCTGAATTCGGGGAAGGATGCTTCGAAGTTGGCGGATGTGGTTTCGCCGGATTCCAGTGGGGGCACAGACGAGATTCGGACGTCAGGTGAATCGAGCGGTTCGGGCGCGATGGGCGGTGCGGGCGCTGTGGGGCATGACGTTGTGCCCGGGGGGGCCGCTGCCGCGCAGGACGTTGTTTCCGACGGACAAATTGCGGTGCCGGTCCACGTCTTGGAGGCCCACCCGGCGGTTGACCACCCGGTAGGGCACGAAGGGCCTTCGGGAGTTGGCGAACCGGACCTAAAAGGGGCGCCGGTGCCGGTGCCTGCGGTGGAATTGCGGATTCAGCCTGGTGGGGCGGACTTGAGTGGGGATGACCAAGGGAATGGCGTGTGGCAATCCCGAATCGAAGAGGCCAAGAAGGCCATGGACCGTGGGAACTATGACGAAGCGA
>CAYTWV010000298.1:5725-5980 GCA_964442235.1 uncultured Myxococcales bacterium
GGCCAAGGCTCGCAAAGATGGGGCCCCAGGGTTCGAACTTAAGACCTGGCGACAGGATTTTTATCGTCGGGCGCGGAAGGCCAAAGATGCGGAGGATGATGCCGCTCGGCTGAAGTTTGAGGCCGAACAGGCGCGTTTGGCTGCGATAGCGAAGGGGGCGGCGGAGCTAAAGGCTGCTGAAGACGCCAAGGCAGCGCTGGAGCGAGCCCGGTTGAAGCGAGAGGCGGAAGAGCAGGCGCGCAAAGAGACAGAAGC
>CAYTWV010000299.1:0-5976 GCA_964442235.1 uncultured Myxococcales bacterium
GGGCGGCCGAGTGGCGCTGATTCCCTTTGCAGGCATCGCCTATACCCAGACGCCGTTGACCTCGGACTTTGATGCCGTGCGCACCTACTTGCACTCGCTTAATCCGCTGGACGTGCCGGTGCCGGGGACGTCGATTGGCAGGGCGCTGGACGTGGCGCTGTCGGCTCTGCTGTCGGAACGCGCTGGGGGCAAAAAGGCCCCTGGAGCAAACAAGGCCCAAACGGTGGACAAACCGGGCGGTGTCGGAGAGGTTCTGGAAGAGTTGGTCTCGTTCCAAGGGGCCAAATACAAGGCCGTGCTGCTGATCACCGATGGTGAGGATCATGGCAGCAAGCCGCTGGAATTGGCCAAAGAGGCGGCGGATCGGGGCATTCGCATCTATACCGTGGGTGTGGGTTCCGACGTGGGCGATATGATCCCGAAACTGGACGAGGCTGGGGAGGAAACCGGCGAGAAGGTGACCGATCCGGACAGCGGCAATCTGGTGGTTTCGAATCTGAACGAGAAGTTGCTGAAAGAGATAGCCGACGCCACGGGAGGGAAGTACTTCCACTATACTGGTCAGCCGATTGCAGAGACTATCTATAAAGAAATTGAGGGTTTGGAGAAGCAGGAGTATGAGGCGACCAAGGTCGAGCTTCGCACAGACCGGTACATGTGGCTTGTGTTGCCCGCCCTGCTGTTGTTGGCGCTGGAGTGGGCCGTTTCGGAACGCAGGAGGCGAAAATGAGCCTCAATAGAACCGTTGTCGTTTTGGCGGTTGGGGTGGGTCTGGCCGGGGCCGTAGTTTATGGCTGCGACCCTTTTGAGACCACAAACAGTCGAGTAGACAAGGGCAATGCGGCCTTCGAAGAGGGCAATTTCGAGGAGGCTTCCAACCACTTCACCGCTGCCAAAGAGGAACTTCCCGAGAGTGCGGAACTGCACTATGACTCGGGGAGTGCGCTGTTGGGGGAGGGGAAGTTGGAAGAGGCGGAGCAGGCTTTTGTGCGGGCGCTGGAGACGGCAACGGGGGATTTGCGAGCCCGAGTGCTGGCCAATTTGGGGCTGGCGCGGCTGAAGCGGGCGTTGGTCTCGACGGATGAAGCACAGAAAAAAGAGCTGCTGACATTGTCCGTGGAGGCGCTGCAGCGGGCGGTTGTGGCCGATCCGACTCGAGACGAGGTGCGCCGCAATCTGGAGTTGGCGCTTTCGTATCTGTACCCCACGTGCGAAAAGCGGGAAGACGCCTTGGAGCCCAACGACAAGGATGCCGAGGCCAAGGCCCTGATGGAGACCACGGGCAAGGAGTTGTTGTTGTGCCCGGGTGATCCCGATGTCTATTTCCACGAGTTCAAGCTGGGCGATCGAGTGACCCTGAAGGTGGAATCCAAGGCTGTGGCCGAGTTGGGTGCGCCCCCGGTGAAGGTGGTTTCTGCCGAGGGGAAAGTCATTGCGGAAGCATCGGACAAGGCAGCGAGTCGGGAGCTGAAGTTCACCATTGGTGCGCCGGGACGGTATGTGGTGGAGCTGGCCGAGAAGGATGGCGAAGAGCGTCCGTATACGTTGAATCTGGCGGTATTGCCCGATTGTGCCTCGATGCCGGACCCGTTCGAGTCGAACAACTCGAGGGCGCAGGCCAAAGGGGTCGAGAAGGGGCAGGCAGCGTTCCGGATTTGTCCCAGGGACGAGGACTATTTTGTGCAGCCTCTGAAACAGGGGGAGAGCATCTGGCTTCAGGCGCAGGCTTCGATGGTGACCGGTGACGTCTCGGTGGAGATTCTGGATGCTCAGGGCAATGTAGTCAGCCGAGCGACCCAGGGCGAAGGCGGGAAGGGTGAGTCCGGTGCCGAAGGTCAAGCTGGCGCTGGGGCGCCAAGTGGTGGGGCCGAGCCGACCCGGACGTTCACGGCGGTGTTGCTGGATGTGCCTGCGGATGCGGACTATTTCGTTCGCGTGGTGGGGACCACGCCCGAGTCTGAAGCGGGAATGACCATGGCGTTGATGGTTCGTCCGGCGTGTCCCGAGGGCGACGACGAGATGGAACAGAATGACAAAGCCGAAGAGGCTTCGGATCTGGCGGAAAAGGCGGCTCAGCAGGCCGGAGCCGCAGGTGCGGCGGCGGGTGCGGGGGCCATGCCGGGTGGTGCTGGTGGTGCTGGAGGCGCTGGTGGTGCTGGAGGCGCTGGAGGTGCTGGAGGTGCAGCCGCTGTGGCGGGTCAGCCAGGGCAGGCGGGTCAGCAGGCTCAACCCATGCAGTTCATGTTGCGGCGCTGTGGTGGGGACGATGACTGGTTCCGTTTGCAGGTGAAGGCCGAGGCGCCTCAGCAGGTGCAAATCGAGTTCCAGCACGAGAAGGGAGACCTGGCGTTGCAGGTCTTTGAAGAGGGCAAAAGTGAGCCCATGGTGGAGAGCAACAAGAGCACTGCTGCCCAGAATGGCGAGGGCGTGGTTTTGGCGCCGGCCAAAGATGCGACGTACCTGATTCGAGTGACGGGTGCGGGGGATGCCTCGAATTTCTATCGACTTGCGGTGCAGCCTCCACAGGACCAGGGCAATCAGGGCAACAAGAACGATAAAAACGACAAGAAAGACGAGCAGGACAAGAAGGACAAAGAAGAAAAAGAGAAGAAGGACAAGCAGGAAGAGAAGCAGGACAAGAAGCCCATTGAGCAGGCCATGGACCAGTTGGACAAGCAGAAACGCCCCAACATCGAGGCGCAGAAGGCGATCCAGGGGCAGGCCCCGACGGCCACGGGGAAGCCGTGGTAGCAGCGTTTGGCACTCTTTGAATTGTGTGGGAGTGCGATGCCGGGATTGGGGGGTGTTCAAGGGTATGGCTGTTTGTTATAGTGCGGGGCCGATTTGAGTGTGGAACCGCAACGGCGGGAGCTGTGGGATGATTCGGAGCGTGTTTGAAGGCAGGCATACATGGGTGGCCCTTGGGCTGGCTGTGTGGGTCTGTTTTGGGTCAGTGTCGGGCGTCCAGGCGCAGCGAGGGCGGCTGATGCAGGTAGAGGTGGACCCTACCGAGTTGACCACGGACGATGTGGCCACGGTGAAGGTGGTGGTCCAGGCACGGCATGTGAACCTGCGGGTTCCAAGCTCTGACGATTTCGAGTTGGTTTCCACCACGGATATGTTTAATCAGCCCATGTTTTGCATGAATATGGGTTATAATGTTATTTCTGGGCCATGTGTGTATACCTTTGAGTTGCGTCCCTCTGCCGAGGGGGTGTTCGTGTTGCCTGCGTTTTCGCTGGTGGGCGACGACATGACCCGTCAGGCGGGGCAACAGGTGGAGGCCAGCGAGCCCGTTCGGATTACGGTCACCAAGGGAACGGGGCAGCCCAAAGCCAAAAAGTCCACTCGGACGGGAAGCCGGACTGGGCAGCGGGTTCGGAATCGGAACCTGCAGCCGAATCAGGGGGTGGTGGAGCAGGAAAACGAACTGAAGGTGCCAGACCCGGCAGATGGGGCGCTGACACTGGCGGAATTGCAGCAGTTGGAGCGTTTTGCGAAGTATGATGTTTTTCTGATCCCCAAATTCGAAAAGCAGAGCATTTATATCAATGAGCCTTTACGGGTTGATTTTTTTATCTATATTGCCGAACAAGCCCAGGTTTCTCAGCTTCAGGATTTGAAGCTGCCGGACATGGAGGGGTTCCGTAAGGAGGAGTTGGAAGTCAAGCGGCTGGAGCCGAAGCAGGAGCGGGTGGGCGATCGGGGGTACCAGAAGTACTTATTGGCCCGGTATGTGCTGATTCCGCTGAAGTCGGGTCAGAGCTTGATCAAGTCGGCCGAGGCGACTCTGCTGGTCAATTCGACTCAAGTTCAGCAGGTAGGGCCGGGCTTCTCTATTCAGATTCAGGGTGGAAGCAAACCCATGAGTGTGTTTGGGCCGTCGGTGCAGGTGGCCGTGATGGATGTGCCGGCCGGGGCGCCGGCGGGGTTCCATTCGGGTAACGTGGGTGTGTTCCAGGTGAAAGCAGCGGGTGCTCCGTCGGTGCAACCAGCGGGTTCTTGGAACATGCTGAAGTTCGACATCGAGGGTACCGGCAACCTGTATTCGGTGTTGCCACCGGAGTTGCCTCGTTTGCCGGATTTGGAGACCCGGGAGCCGCACGTGGACCGTTCGCTGGTGAAAGTGACGGCGAAGGGGATTCAGGGGAAAGTTTCGGTCCAGATTCCGTTCCGAATGACTCGAGCTGGGACCTGGATGTTACCGGGATTGGAACTGGTGTATCTGGATCCTGCCACGGGGAAATACGGCAAGGCAGCACTGCCGGCCATGAAAGTGGAAGCGTCGGCGGGTGAGGCAGCGGTACCGGGTGTTGCGAAGGGTGGGGATGGGCTGATTGGCATCTTGCGGGAAGGGGCATCTCAGGGTTCTGGGGGGGCCAGCGTTCCGGCGGGTGTGATGGCATGGATTCTGGCTGGATTGGCGGGGGTGTACCTGTTGGCGTTGGGAGTTCGTGGCGGTTGGCGAAGCTGGTCTCAGATGGATCCGGGCAAGCGCCGTGCGGCTCGTTTGCTTCGTCAAGCTGCCGAGGAGATGGAAGAGGCCAGGTCCAAGGCGAAGGCTGGGGATTCCAGGGCTTGTTCCGCTGCGTTAGGGCGGGCGATTCCGTTGTATTTAGAGGGGCGTTTCGGGATTTCTCCGGGTTCAAAGACCATGGGGCAAATGGAAGAGGCGCTGATTGGCTGTGGAGTGCCCAAAGAGTTGGCCGGGGCGGTGCGAGAGGAATTGGAGAGCGCCGATTTCGGGCGGTTTGCGCCGGCGGATGTTCAGGATGAGGAGTGTCTGGCGGCAGTGAACCGGGCAGCAGAGATTTTGGCCAGCCTTCGACGTGTGCGGGCCAGGAGCAAGCCATGAGAGGTACAGGGCGAACAGTTGGCACCTGTCTGACGTTGTGGCTTTTGTGGGTGGCCGCCCCGGTCATGGCGCAAGAGGTGGACTCGAGGGTGGCGCAGGCAGCGCAGGCGTTTGATGCGGGCCAGTATGATCGGTCGGTTGGATTGTTCAACGAGGCGTTAATGAACAGTCCGGACCCGAATGCCTTAGTGTTGTATAATTTAGGTGTTTTGGCCTATAAGCTTGAGAAGTATGGGCCGGCGATTTATTACTTCCGTCGGGCGTCCGAGTGGGGCGGCGGGGAAGTGTCGGCTTCGGCGAAGAAGAATCTGGAGTTGACCGAGCGAGCGTTGCTGGAGAAATACAAAGCTCGAATCGAGAAGGGTGCGTTGCGATACGATCAGGGTCACGGGCCGATATATGCGGTATTTTCGAAGGTTCCGCAGGGTTGGGCGACGTTGTTGTTGCTGGTGTCGGCGTTGGTGACGTTTCTGGGGCTATTGGGGGTTACGTTCTTGCAAGAGGGGAATGTGAAGGCGTTGGCCCGTTCGTTCCTGCTTGCGGCGTTGTTGCCCTTGGCGATTGGGGGCGTGGGATATTTTGGGCGGGCCTGGCTGCAGGAAAACTGGAAGTTGGGGATTGTGGTGGGAATGGAGGCCAGGGTTATGGAGGCTCCCAGCGAACAGGCGCCGTCGACGTTGATTCCGGAGGGTCTGGAAGTGCGTCTTCTGGAAGGGCCTGAAGGGCAGTTTGTGAAAGTGGAGTTGGCGGAAGGGAAAGTCGGGTATGTTGCTGCAGCGGATGTGTGGAGCCTTGACCAACCGCACCCCCTCCGCTAAAGACACCAGAATAGGGTGCTTGCTGCCAGGTGAGCACTTTAGAGACGAGAGAGCACCCTCACCGAGGTTGACAGTGAACATTCGAGGATGGTTCAAGGCTCCGGCCGCGAGGTGGTTTTTTGTACCGGCGGCGATGGTAGTTGGGGCCAGCAGTCACCTGCTTTTCTTTCTATTCAGCCTGCTGCAGTACGGTGGTGTGGAGTACATGGGGGTTCGGGACGATTCGGTGGCGAATCAGGTGGCCTCGAAGTTTGTGGACACGATAGTGCTGCTGGGTCTGAAACTGCTGGCGATGCAACTGAT
>CAYTWV010000300.1:0-5667 GCA_964442235.1 uncultured Myxococcales bacterium
CCGAAATGGGAGAGGGGATTCTAAGCACCCTGCCCTCTCCCGAAATGGGAGAGGGGATTCTCAGCAAGGAATTGTGTAACGGTCGAGGTGTGATTGCGCACCGGCTTGGTCTTGAGGGGTATCGCCTTTTCACGGAGGCCGATGAGGCCGAATTTGCGGCCTGGGTGACTTCGCTTGACACCGTGGAACACAGAGAATAGACCAGACGGCAACGATAGGAGTTCGCATGTGGGAACGACCCCTTGACCGGAAAGCGCAAACCGAGGCGCCGGGTGGGCAGAATGCAGCGATGTCGGCCAAAAAGGCCCACGTCGTAGCCGTGTGCAGCCGCAAAGGCGGCGTCGGCAAAACCACAACCGCCGTGCACTTTTCGGTGGCAGCGGCATCCCGCCACGGTCTGCGAGTGCTGCTGGTGGATTTGGATCCCCAAAGCCATGTGCGGGCCTCTCTGGCCTCACGACTGGGTTCGCCCAGTTCAGGTTCTTTGTCCGGGGTGTTGTTGGCCAAAAAGGGCGACATGTGTTCGGCCTCCCAGCCCAGCGACATCGAGGGCTTGGATCTGGTTTTGGCCGACGATGGGCTTGAATCGGCCCAATTGATGTTGTCCACTCGAATCGGTCGGGAATTCGTGGTGAAATCGTCGCTTGCCGAAGCCGAACGCCGTTACGATCTGGTCGTGCTGGATTGTCCTCCCAATGTGGACACGTTGACGCTGAACGCACTGGTGGCCGCTCGATGGGTCTTGACCCCCACGGACCTCTCCGTGTTGGCCATGGACGGCGTGGCAGGAATCACCGAGGCCCTGGAGACCATTCGAGACCGGCTTCAGCTTCCCCTGGAGATGGCCGGCATTCTGGTGACTCGTGTGGACCGTAGATGCCCTGCCATCAATCGAGAGATGATGGGCATGATGCGGGAGCGATTCGGAGAACGATTGCTGGACGAACTGGTCCCACACAGCACCGCCGTGTCCAGGGCATGTCTGGAGGGCAAACCCGTCTATGAAGTGGATGCAGCAAACCCGGCCTCCAAGGCCTATCTGAATGCCTCTGCTGCGTTGTTGACCAGGCTGAACGCTCGTTAAGGGGGTTCTTGGGTGTGTGGACTAACGGGGTATTGGGAGCGCCGAGAGACCGAAAGGTCGTCTCCGGAGATGTTAAGGTTGGTATCGGCCATGGCCGACACCATGATTCAGCGAGGCCCGGACGATAGCGGAAGTTGGGCCGACGCCTCGCTGGGAATTGCCCTTGGATTCAGAAGGCTATCGATACTGGATCTGAGTCCATTGGGACATCAGCCCATGGTCTCGGCATCGGGCCGCTTTGTCATCGTCCTTAACGGAGAGTTATACAATTATCAGCGGTTGCGGTCACGCCTGCAGTCCCAGGGTCAAGCGCCCACCTTTCGAGGAACCTCGGACACCGAAGTTCTTCTTGCCTGCATTGAGGCTTGGGGACTGAAGACGACGTTGGAGCGGTCGGTAGGCATGTTTGCCTTGGCTCTGGTCGACCGGGAAGAGCGGACCTTGACGTTGGTTCGGGACCGTCTGGGGGTGAAGCCGTTGTACGTGGCTCAGGTGGGGGCAACCTTGATTTTCGGGTCTCAGATGAGGCCCCTTGAGGTGCACCCCCACTTCGACCGGCAGTTGGACCTGGACGCGCTGGAACTCTTTTTTCGGCACAACTGCATTCCTGCCCCGTTGACCATCTATCGGTGCTGCCGAAAGCTGGTCCCTGGCACCTACGAGGTGTTTTCCGAGCGGGGCGGACCGCCCGAGACCGTGGTTTGGTGGGACCCGGCCCAGCGATTGGCTGAATGTCAGCGCCAGGGGTTTGCCGGCACCCTGCAGGATGCTGCGGGCGAACTGGACCACCTGCTGGAGGATGCGACTCGGTTACGCATGCTGGCAGACGTTCCGGTGGGGGCGTTTTTGTCGGGCGGCATTGACTCGTCGACCACCTTGGGGTTCATGCAACGACTCTCCTCGACCCCGGTGCGCACCTTCACCATCGGATTCAAAGAGGCTCAGTTTGACGAGACCGCCCATGCTCGCAGGGTTGCGGAGCACCTGGGGACGGACCACACGGAGTTGTGCCTGACGGCCTCGGACGTCGCTTCGATCATTCCCGATTTACCCGCAATGTACGATGAGCCCTTTGCGGACTCGTCGCAGATTCCGACCTTCCTGGTCAGTCGAATCGCCCGCAGCCGTGTCACCGTTGCACTTTCCGGGGACGGAGGGGACGAGTTGTTTGGCGGGTATGGCCACCACCTGACCTATCCCTTGGTCTGGTCCTGGCGCTCGGCCCTGCCGCCTGGCAGCGTTGCATTGATTCGTGCGGCCATCCGGACCTCGAATCCTGCGTTTTGGGACAGGATTCTGGCCCCTCTGCGCAATCGTATCCCGGCGCCTTACTCCAGGTTGGCATCGGGAGACAAACTGGTTCGGCTGGCCAAAGTTTTGGGTGAGGCTGACTTTGAGTCGTTTGTGACCACGCTGTTGTGGCAAATCCCAGAGACTCGGCGTTTGGTGCCCGGGGCTCAAGGCTGCCGCGGTCTGGAGCGGAATGTGCGTCGGCCGAGTCCTTTTGCAAGCGGCTTGTCCCACCTGCTGTTCCGTGACCTGGTCAAGTATCTGCCTGACGACATCTTAACGAAGGTGGACCGAGCCAGCATGGCCGTAAGCCTGGAGGTTCGCAGCCCCTTCCTGGACCACCGAGTTGTGGAGTTTGCCTGGCACTTGCCCGACGTGTACAAGTTGGATGGCAAAGTGGGCAAGCGGGTTCTTCGGGAAGTGCTGCACCGGTTTGTTCCCGCCAAAATGGTGGAGCGCCCCAAGGCGGGCTTCGCCATTCCCGTGGGAGACTGGATTACAGGACCGCTGCAATTCTGGACCCAGGACATGCTCTCTGAAGCTCGGATCCGAAAACAGGGAATTCTGGACCCTGCCGAAGTGATGAGACTTTGGCAAGAACTGAAGGCCGGGAAAGTGGCCAACCAGGCGCCCATTTGGAGCATCTTGATGTTCCAGGCATGGCTCGAGAGCCGGGCACGGAGTTGACGAAACCCCGGTTCCGGTTCATCATCCGCACATCCTTGGCCCCTCTGGATTAACATGGGGCTGGGGCTAAGAGGTGTCCCGTGACCCGAGTCCGACTATTGTTCCCTATGTTGGTGATTGCTGCGTCGCTTTCGGTGGCGCAGTGCGGAAAGTCCGATACGCCTGCTGACGGGCCGAAGGATGCGCCCGACTTGAAGGTGCATCGCATTGCCCTGGGCCCCGAGGCCGACAAAGGCGAAAAGGCCCTGGTTCCTGTCGGCAAGAATGACGGCAAGAAAGGGCCGACGGCCACCCAGGAGAAAGGCAATCCTGCGGCGAATTCTGGCAGCACCGACGATGGTGGCTTGACCGATGCGGCTCTCTCCTTTGTGGAAGGCAAGTTGCAGAAGGACAGCCTGCAAGATTCCCGCACCAGAGACGTGTGTGAACGAACCATTCGAGACAGTAAACAATTTATCTCGGTAATCCGAGATGTGTACAGCAACAGAGACTATTCGCCGGTCTTTTTTGAAGTTCGAAACGGAGTTCCCATTCTGACAGACGTCGGCGTAGGCATGAAGAATCTGCTCTTGGGGATCCCGTCTCATGGGCTGCAGCCCAAGGATTACCAGTTGGATCGGCTGGGGACCGGCCTGGAAGAGTTGAAGAAGGCGATTCAAGATTACGAAGACGCTATGAAGGAACTGTCGGGCAAACGCACCCAGGCACTCTGGGCGTTCTTGGACAGCTTCGTGGAAGTGCCCTCGGAAGGGCAGATGCGAGCCAAGCTGAAAGAGAAGGGCTTCGGTTCCAACGACACCGCCTTGATGGGCGAGTTGGAGCGATTTTATCCCAATAGCCAGCAGGCAAGACGTCGCATTACCGAAGCGGTTTTTGCCGTGGACATCGCTATGCTGCACGGGTTCTTCCAGTTCGTCCTGGACTTCAAATACATCGTCAAGGCTCACCCACTCAAGGCATCCGGGGAAGCCAGTCTGGCCCATGTCAAGCTGAAGGACCAGCTTCGGGAAGAGTTCCGAAAGGCAACGCCGAAGTACGACGACTACCTGAAAGAGATGGTCCCGACCAATCCAACCTATGAGGGGCTTCGCAAGGGCATTGCCTTGTACCAGCGCCTGAGCGAATCCGATGAGTTGGAGAAAGTCAAAATCTCCAAGAACCTGGCCAAAGGAAGCAAGGGCCCCGAAGTCAGGGAACTGGCAGTGCGGTTGGCGGCCGAGGGCTATCTGGACCAGGGGGCCGTGGGCGACCGTTTCGGCGATGCGTTGGAAGACGCCGTCAAAACCTACCAGCAGACCCACCAACTGAAGGTTACGGGCAAGTCCGACGAGCAGACCAGGGCCTCGCTGAATGTATCCATGGGCAAGCGACTGAAGCAGGTCGAACTGGCCCTGCAGCGCTGGCGAGAAAGCGACATCAACAAACAGAAGCCCAACTTCTTCTTGCGGGTCAACATCCCCCAATTCGAGCTTGAAGTATGGGAGAACAATAAGCTTACCCGAAAGCACCGAGTTGTCGTCGGTAGCACGGACGAAGCCACGAACCTTGAAAAACGAATCAAGGGACAATTAAATTACACACCTCTTTTGACAAAAGAGATGAAGACAATTGTTCTTAATCCCTTCTGGTACCCGCCGCCCCGGATCCAGAAAGAGCTTCACTCCGACTTGTTGCGAGAGCCCGACTATCTGGAGCGCAACAACTTTGGCGTGCGGATGCTGGACGATGGAACCGAGATCATTTACCAGAAGGCCGGGGGCTCTAATGCCTTGGGTCGGGTGAAGTTCCTGTTCCCCAACGAGCATGACGTGTACCTGCACGACACCCCGCAGAAGAGCTACTTCGACCGACCCATTCGAGCCTACTCGCATGGCTGCATGCGTTTGGAGAAACCGTTGGAGATGGCCGAGTTCCTGCTGGGACGGCAAAACGGCCTGGACAAGGACGACATCCAGAAGATGTTGGACAAGTCGGACAAGGAGTCCTACGTCAAGCTCAAGGAGCCTGTCCCGATTTTTGTGGAGTACGCCACGGTGGGCGTTGGGGCGCATGGGCACTTGGAATTCTATCTGGACGTGTACAAATATGATCGCAGCTACTGGGATCAGCGGCTGCCGGTCAAGAACCACAGAGAGTTGACCGACTCCGAAGCCCGGGCTCTTACCAAAGACGGCGGCGAAGACGGAAGCGAAGAGGAAGTCGACGACGGCGTGGTGCCCGGCGAGTAGCAAAGGCGGGGACACGATGAAGATCATTCAGTACCTGGATTCGGCATCGTCGGATGTGGTGATGGCCGGCGCCAAAGGAGCGAAGGTTCGCATTCCCGTTGGCGTAGCCGATGGCGCCCCGAACTTCACGATGCGGGTGTTCACGATTTCGCCGGGGGGCAACACGCCCTACCATCGGCACGACTATGAACACGAGATCTTCATTATTCACGGGGCAGGAGTATTGAGGCTGCCTGACAGTGAAGTGCCCATTTCCGAAGGGACCGTTTTGCTGATTTCCCCGGACGAGTGGCACGGGTTTGTGGCCGACCCGGTCAAGGGGAGGGAGCTGATCTGCCTGGTTCCCAACCGGGTATATACGGGCAAGACGCATGTCGA
>CAYTWV010000300.1:5677-5950 GCA_964442235.1 uncultured Myxococcales bacterium
CGCCAGGAAACAGCCCCAGACGCGGCCTCAAAAACGTCTAATCCACCAGCATGGAAGCAAATTCGGAAAACGCCAGGCCACGGTGAGAGACGGCAGTCTTCTGTTCCAAAGAGAGCTGGGCCAGGGTCAGCCCCGGAAACAGGTCGGGGTGGAAAACGGGGTCGTAGCCAAACCCATGGTCTCCGGCCGGTTCATGACCGATGGTGCCATGGATGAAGCCGTTGGCCACAACCCAGCACCAGCCCACGGGCAGCACGGGCTCCAGCGAGACAC
>CAYTWV010000301.1:0-5928 GCA_964442235.1 uncultured Myxococcales bacterium
TGAGGGTTTTTTGCACCGAACCGCCCACTACGGTCAATCGGTACCAGTCGCCTTCATTGGAGATGCCAATAAGGACATCCTTGTCGGGGTCCAAGACCCCTTTGGGGACCATGGTCAGGCCGTTAAACGAGGTGGGCAGATCCCCCAACTCGGTGCACTGGGCGGTCCCGGGGTGGCAGGTATAAAGGGTGCTAAACGTGATTCCGTAAAGCACGCCGAATCGGTCAATGGCGATGTCGGTCATGTCGCTGACCCCCCAAGAACCGGCCTTGAAGGCGCCAATCTTGGTGATGATGTAATCTTTGACATCCATGACAAAAAGTTCGTTCGAGGTATGAGCATAGACCTTGCCCATGCTGGCCATTCCCGGCTTGTTGGGGTCGTTGGGGAACAAGTCGCCTTCGTCGGGAATGCCGTCGTTGTCTGCATCGGGGGGAGGCGGAGGCAAGTCGGGCTTCACGATGTCGACGGGAGTCAGGTCGGGGGCCAGATCGGGCGTGGTCAGGTCCACCACATCCAGCAGGTCCGGGGGCGACACTTCGTCCAATGGGACCGACGTGTCGGGATTCAGCTCGTCTTGAACGGCGGAATCCGGGGCGCCAAGATCCGCCGACCAGTCCAGCAATCCGGCAATATCCTGTTCCGGGTCGGCCTTTTCATCCGAGCCGCAACCACCGAACACCAGGGCCGGGACAATCGCTAGAAGTGCCAGTTTTGCTGCGTGCATGCCATCTCTCCTGGGGCCGACCTCGGAAATGAGGTACAAACCGGAACAGAGATACCGGGTTGGCTGCACTGCGTCAACGGTGTTGAGGAAAACGGTACCTCTGCTATAGAGAAAAGCAGCGAGGTGGATTCATGTGGTGGATGATCTGGGGGGCATTAACGCTGGCTTCGCCCGCACTGGCGCCCACGGCCGACGAGGTCGTGTCTGAATTGTCGCTGCGAGGCGTGCTGCCTTCGGGCAGTTATGTGGAATCGGTTGGCCGGGGATCTTCGGGGGCGATCGCTGTGGGGCCGGTACGAGTGCTGCTGGCCGTGGATGGCTTGTGGTTGGAACAACTGACCGATTCCCAGGTGGATGATGTGGTGCGTGGGTTTGTGGGTGCCTTTGGGCGAGGGGTCTCGTGCGAAGTCTGGGCCGTGGATGCTTGGACCGGCGAAAGCAAGCCGTTGCCCGCCTTTCTGCCGGCCAGCGTTCCGGTTCCCAGCCGCCCTTGGGAGGCCGAGTTGCCACCTCCGGTCAACCCCGTGGTGGTGCCGGCCCAGATTCCTGGGGAAGGGGCCGGATTTTTGACCGGGAAACACGTGTACGTCAGTCAAGGCCACGGTTGGACCTGGTCGGATACGTACAGCTCTTGGGGTACCCAGCGCCCAAACTCCTGGGGCGTAGTCGAGGACTTTTTGAACGCCGAGGCCGTCAACCAGTATCTGATTCCCTATTTGGAAAATGCCGGGGCCACGGTCTTCCCCGTGCGAGAGTCGGACTTGAACGAGGCCCTGGTCATTGTGGACAACGAGGACGCTGCGGCCAATCCCGAGGTGGGGAAGTACGAAGAAGTCGGCCCGTTTGAAACCTCGACGGCGTTGGGGTTTGGCCACTTTGCGCCTCCGTACCCCAGTGGCATCAATTTGTTTTCGGCGGGGACCACGCGTTTTGCCTGGACGTCTCCGGGTGCCCAGACGTTGGCACGTTTCACGCCCAATCTGCCCAAGTCGGGGTTCTACACGGTTTCGCTGACGTGGGCGGCTTCGGCCAATCGTACGTCGTCGGCCAAGGTAGTGGTTCGCCACGGCGGGGGGACCACCGAATTCTATGTGGATCAGAAACGCCATGGGTCGACGTGGGTGGTGCTGGGACGTTTCCACTTTGAGGCAGGCCAGAACGAAGATGTGGGATGTGTGGAAGTCTGGGCCGATGCGCCGTCGGAGGGGGAAGACCGGGTAATTTCGGTGGACGCCGTGAAGTTTGGGGGCGGCAGGGGGATCATCCAGAGAGGCAACGGTTCGGGGGCCAACAACGGTCCCACTTCGGGGCGGCCGCGCTGGGAAGAGAACTGCCGCTATTCGGCGCAGTTCCACGGGGCGCCCTCGTCGGTGTACGACGCTTCGTCCACGGATGGCAGTGACGACGTGGGAGCCCGGTCCCGCTACGCTGCGTGGCAGCATGAGGCGGGTGAGGATGCGGTGTACATTTCGTGGCACACCAATGCGCCAAGCCCGGGGACGGGCACCAGCACCTACGTGTACGGCCCGAATGAACCTAACGGCGAGTACACGTTTACCGGCACTGAGGGCAGTGATGACCTGGCGAAGTTTGTCCACGACGAGGTGGTCTTGGATATTCGGGCCGACTACGACTCCGGCTGGGATGATCTGGGGCGGTATTCGGCCTGGTTTGGCGAGTTGAATCCCAGCTACAACGACGAGATGCCGGCGGCCCTGATTGAGGTGGGGTTTCACGACACGGAATTGGAATGCCTGAAAATGCAGGACCCCAAGTTTCGGGCTCTGGTTTCAAGGGCCATCTATCGGGGCATCGTGAAGTTCTTTGCTGCCAAAGCAGGCGTGCCGCCTGTGTTTCTGCCCGATGCGCCAGTGAAGTTTTCGGTGCAGACGTTGGCCGACGGGCGCACCAAGCTGACATGGAGTGCTGCGGAGATCAGCCCCATTACCGGGGCCAGTCCGACTGACAGCTATCGTGTCTATCGCAGTCTTGACGGCAAGGCATTTGATGCGGGCGTTGGGGTTCTTGCCGGCACCGAACTGGTTTTGGACGATATCCCAGCCAATCAAACGGTCTATTTCCGGGTTACGGCGGTCAATGGCGGAGGGGAGAGTTTCCCCACACCGGTGCTGGCGACGCGCAAACATGCGTCGGGGAAACGTGGAGCGCTGGTGGTGGCGGGTTTTGAGCGATTGGATCGGAATTTGCTTATCTCTCAGGATTTGTCGACCTACGGTCTCAGCACCGTAAAACGCATGCTACTGGACCGCATTAACCGCTTCGATTACGTGGTTCAGCATGCCAAGGCGCTGGAACTGGCCGGGATGCCGTTTGACTCGGGGTGGCTGGATTCAGAGTTGGTATCGCAGCAGTTGGGCACCTATTCGTTTGTGGATTGGTTTGTGGGCCGAGACAGCACCGGGGACGAGGCGCTGAGCAGTGCGGAGCAACTCTTGGTGCAGGCGTATCTGTCGCAAGGCGGGCGATTGTTGTTGTCGGGAAGCGAGATTGGCTGGGACCTGGTGGAGAAGGGCAGTGCCGAAGAGAAGCTGTGGTTTGAGACCTGGCTTCATGCCACCTATGTGAGCGATGACGCACTGTCACACCAGATCAGGCTCAAGGGCACCAGCATCACTCTGGACGATGGCACCCAAGGCACCTACGACGCTGCCTATCCCGACGTGCTGGCACCCGTGGCCGGCGGTGGGGCGCTGGTGCAGTATGGCGACACAGAGGCCGCAGCGGGCGTTTGGTGGGCCAACGAAGAGGTGCACGGGGTGGTCTTGCTGGGTTTCCCGCTCGAGACGGTGGTTTCGGATGAAGCTCGGGCCTTGTTGATGAGTGAGGTGCTTGCGGTATTGAAGGTGGAGGCTCCGGTGGACGACCCGGTGGAGCCCAATCCGGAATCCGTGACCGAAGTGGAGGAGGTGGTCACCCAACCCGAGACGGTGGAGCAGCCGGAGCCCGAAACCGATGTCCAAACGCAGCCGGACACGGTGTTGGCCGACGTGCAGCCGCCCAAGGACGTCCTGCCCTGGGATTTGGAAGGCCGGGATATGTGGGTCACGACCCGGGATTGCAAAGAGGTTGGCGGATGTTCCGTGCAGTGGACAAGCGGCTCTGAGGCGGGCGCCAGCGGCCTGACCCTGCTTTCCCTCCTTCTTTTGCTGGCGCTTAGGAGGCGCAGCGATCCCACCATGCGCCGTTAAGCCGGATAATCCGGGAATTCGGAGTTTACCACGATCGGGCAGTTGGGGAGCGGCTTGGCGACGGGTTTGGCCGCCCGGACGTGCAGGAGCCGTGCACCGGAAATACCGACTTTTAGGCGGGATTCTGATGCGGCAGCTTGACAAGTTGGACCCTTGTCGGCGAAGGGTGTAAAGGAGTCTGGAAGAACCAACCAGGGTAACGAGGTGGCTAGTGGACCGACGAAAGAAGGTTGTGATCATCGAGGGGATCATTGGGGCAGGAAAGAGTTCGCTGACCAAGGAACTGGGCGCTGCGCTCGGGGCCAACACGCTGGTCCAGATGGAGCCCGACGAGGCCAACAATGCCAACCCCTATCTTTCGGACTTTTACAAGGATCAGAACCGCTGGGCGCTGATCATGCAGGTCCATCTGCTTCAGGCGCGATATCGGATGCACCTGAATGCCCAATGGCACGCCATGAGCGGCGTGGGCCACGCGCTGCTGGACCGCAGCTATTTCGGCGACACCTGTTTTGCTCGGTTGCAGTTGAAGAACGGGGCGATGTCCGTGCGTGAATTCGACACATACCAGTCGATTTATCACACCATGACCGCCGCCGTCCTGCTGCCTAACGTCTGCGTGCGTTTGCTGGTCGCTCCGGCCATCTCGGCCGAACGTATCAACCGCCGAATGTCGGACCGCGAAGGTCGGAAGTGTGAGTCGGCCATTGATGTCCAGTATCTGATCGACCTGGACCGAGAGATTTCGCACATGGTGGACGTGCTGCGTCGCCAGGGCGTGACCGTCATTGACATGCCGTGGGATGTGGACCGAGAGTCGCCCGAAGATCGCCAGGTGGCCGTACGTTCGCTGGCGGCCCGCATCACGGAACTGGATGCCCCGGACCCCTTCCTGGAAATCCACCGTCGTACTCTGTAGCTCGAGAGGGGAAACCATGCGTTTGGGCACATTTGCGGCAGTACTTCTGATTGCCGTGGCAGTCGCGGCACCTACCGGGTGTAAGCAGATCACCGGTGCGGACCCGGTTGCAACCGAGGATGCGTTGGCCAAGGCGGCCCCGTGCACGATGTCGTGGATGGACATCCTGGCCGAGTTCAAGAAGAACGGCGTTCGATTCGAAAAAGAGACCTTCCCCACCAAACTGCAGGGCACCAAAGTCGAGTGGACGGGCGAAGTGGAGAGCATCGCAAGCAAGTACGTCAAGTTGGATTTGGATGGGGCCACGGGGGCGGATGTGGAACTCTATCTTCCCGAGGCCGATATCATGAAGATTAACGATGGCGAGCGTGTAAAGTTCGAGGGAGTAATCACGGACTGGACCAAGCTCAGTATCGATGGCTTCATGCTTCAGATTGATGGAAAGATCAAGAAGTAGTACTGATAGGCGCAGAGTTCAGTAATGCATTTGGGTTTCCGGGTGTGTCCATGCCACCACCCCTGTGCGCGAATCAGTGCCACGACCGTAAGGGAGTGGGTGCGCTGTCGAGTCCATAGCGGCAGGCCCCTCATTCACATTCGGGGCTCGGACATTCTTGCTAATTATCGGTTTTCCCACCCAATAAGAACATCCTAAGCATATTCAGGGCCCAAAATGCAGCGCCGGTGCGGATTCGGTCTCGGGGAGGGCGCAGTTGTGGGTTCTCGCACCAGGTGCCATCTTTGCTGGCCAAAGCGATAAAGACGGATCCCACTGGTTTGGCGTCGCTGCCTCCGTTGGGACCGGCAATACCGGTAATGGCCAAGGCCAGGTCGGTTCCAAGCACTCGTCGGGCCCCCTGGGCCATGGCCTGGGCGCAGGGTTGTGACACGGCACCATGGGACGCCAGGATCTCTTCGGGCACCCCCAGCAACTGGGTTTTCAACTGATTCGAGTAGGTGATCAGTCCACCCTTGAACCACTCGGAGCTTCCCGGAACGGAAGTGATTCGACTGCCCAACCCTCCACCGGTGCAGGACTCGGCCACGCCCAAGGTCAAGCCCAGGGCCTTGAG
>CAYTWV010000302.1:0-5903 GCA_964442235.1 uncultured Myxococcales bacterium
GGTCAGCCTGACTCTGTGCGCGGGTCTGGGGGCGTTTGACCCCAGCCTGGCACTTGCCGGGGGGGGAGGCACTCACTTCCTGGTCGAGGGGGCGGGGGGGGTGGGGGTGGGCGATACGGGCGCCTTTGCCCAAAGCCTCGGGCTGACCCTGGGCTTTGGCGGCTCTATGGTCCCGGGGTTGCGTTTTTATGGCGTTGCGAACTTCGCAAAAAGCTGGAGCGCAGAAGAGCGCACCAACAGCGTCTCCGTCGCCGATTGGGCCTCCACCGACACCATGTTCCTGTTCGGAGGGAGATTCTACATCCCCGTGGGAGGAAGCCTGCGCCTGATGTTCCAGATGCTGGGCGGCTACGCCTGGTCCTCCAGCGAGTGGACCGTGAATCGCATGGAGCACTATTCCCCTGAAGGCGACGCATTCACCCTTCGATGGGGGCTGGGGTTCCAGGTCCGACTGGCCCGCTCTCTCTCTGTGGGAGTCTCGTTGGATAGGCTGGCGTTCTGGGGAAAGGCCAGTGAATTGCAGGTCGCCTCGTTGACCGGATTCACCGACGAGGCCGATGAAAACGACCAGACTCGCGTCCTGGGCGCCATCGTCTGGCACTTCTAGGAGGGGAATATGAAAACGACCCGCTGGCTTCTTGCGCTTCCCCTTCTAATGATCTGTCAGGGCACCGATGCTGCCGTGGTGGCCGGTGGTGGCACCGTCGCCGTGGCCCAGGGCCCCGATGTCGCCAATCCCCATGGGCTATTTGCCGATGTCCGCATGACCGGAGCGCTCTCCTCCAACGTCACTCCCGATGGCGGTGTGGTGGTCCGCTTCCAGTTCGTTCGCCCGGATTCCAAAGCGATTGCGTTTTTTGTGCTGACTCTGCCCGACATCTCGCCGCTAAAAGGTGTCTTTATGCCCTCAACGGCGGGCACCGACCTGCTCTATTACGAACAGGCTCCCGGCGATGACAGCAATCAGCTCTTTGTCTCCTCGGCATGGGCCGGAGAGATCGCCGCCGACGAACCCCTGGGCGGTGGACTTGCCAACGTTACGCTTGCCTTCCATCTAACTATCGTGGACGAAGGCCCCGACGGCGCCCTTAACACCGCAGACGACTTGAAGCGCACGTTGAAGGGGGACAAAGTGCAGCTGGCCCTTCGTGGAGATCTCAGTGGCCTGTCCTATACATACGTCGGTGATGAGGTGTATGTGTCGAGCGACACTGTTATTATTTACGAAGATGGGTGCAGCGGAAGTCCGGATTACTATGATGATTATGACTACTATGACAGTCCGGACTACACGGACGAGACCGATGAAACCTACTACGAAGACGACTGGGAAGGGTCGTCATGTGACGGGGACACCTACGACGACTCGGATTCGGGAAGCGACTGGGACGATTCCGGCGACTCCTCCTGCTCTGCCGATGACGATTACGGCGACGTGGATTCGGGCGGTTCGTCCTGTGAAGGCGATTCCTACGATGATGACGAAGAAGAACTTGCCGCTGCGGCCCTGCACCCGATGGGGAAGGGGTCGGGACCCCGTCTCGGTGCGCCACGGGGTCATAAAAAGGGCATGGGCCGGATGGCTCCCCTTCTGGGGGCTCTGCTGGGTTGGATGGTTCTGAGGCTGGCAACTCGCCGCCGACTGTCGGCTGCTGGCGCTTAGTTCACGCCTGAGCGACGCATCTCCATCGCCCGTCCCAACTTCTCTTCCAGTTCCGAGAACAGGAACGGCTTGTCCACGAAGTCGTCGGCGCCGTACAGGGGCGATGTCATCTCGTTCAAATTGGGGCCGATGGCCGTCAGCATGATGATCGCCGTGCGATTGAATTCCCGCTTGTTTCGCAGGAACTTACACAGCTCCCAACCGTTCATCACGGGCATCATCACGTCCAGCAGCACGGCATCCGGCATCTCTGCCATCGCCACTTCCAGGCCCTCCTCACCATTGATGGCTTCGAGCACCTGGTGGCCCTGTCGAGCGAATCTCTCTTTGATGAGCCGAATCTGATTGATATCGTCGTCCACGACGAGAATTTTCATAAAAAACCTCCAAAAACCCGGGCGCATCGAACACGCTTCGCGGGGCCCACCCCCAACTCGAATAACCTGGCACCCTTCGCCGGTGTGTTTAGTACAGGCGGCCGGTTGGTGTCAACGGTTTCCGTCTCCTTGACGCGCCGTGCGTCGCAAGGTACATTCGTGGCTTCGTGAACGTAGCGGACCTTAGGAGTAACGATGCGGAACTGGAATATTTCGACGTGGTCGATCAATGCGCTGTTCGGCCTGGTAGCCGTGCTTGCGGTGGGTACGACCCTCGCTGGCGGGGACATCCCCAAGCTGACTTTTTTGCTTCAGCAAGAAGGGGATTCCGAGGATGGACAGGATGGGGCCTATGAGGAGGCCTATCCCGGCGATCAGTACGAAGACCTGGAAAAGCAGCGACAGAAGGTCCTGGAAGAGATCCCGAAGAATGCCGATGTGCTGATTAATGTCGGCATGGAATTGATGCCCAGCACCCCCGAACTTACGGCGTTGGGGCGAAAAGCCACCCGGGCCCTGGTCAAAGGGCTTTTGGACAACGCATCGGACCCCGTGCGTTTCCTGTGTGTCTCGGTTCTGGCAGGACTTCGGGACCCCGAAGCTGCCCCCGCTCTGGTAGAGGCCCTTAAGGACCGCTACGCCTCGGTGCGGGCCACCGCTGCCGCCGGGCTTGGCCAACTGGCCGATGTTCGCCAGGGGGATGCCCTGTGGAAGCTGGTCCAGGACCCCGAAGAAGACCGCTATGTCAAGTCGTCGGCCATCGAAGCCATGGGCGCCATCGGGTATTCCAAGGCCGTGCCGAAGATGCTGGAGATTTTGCGCTCGGACAAAGACAACGGCCTGGCGCCGTCCGTCATCAACGCCCTGTGGCGTATGCGAAACAAGGCCGACCGAGACGATCTGGTCGATGCCTTCCTGTTTGTCCTCCAGAACAATCGCTGGGGTGCCGAGCGAGTCATCGAGTATCTGGGCGAGTTGAAGGCCGATGATGCCGTGGGGACGCTGGCTGGCTACTTCGTCGGCAAGCAGGATTTTGTCAAGAACCGGATCATCCTGGCCATGGGCAAGATCGGCGGGTCCAAGTCCCGTGAGTTCCTGAAGAATGTGCTGGGCAACACCCAGGTGGCCCGCCACATGAACAACGCTGCCATCGCTCTGGCCGAGCAGGGTGACCGAAAAGTCGCCATCGAAATGCTGGTACGTCTGCTGGCCGACCGCAAGGCCTACCTTCGTATCAACGCAGCCTTCGGGCTGGGCGAAATCGGTGCCAATGACGCCACCGCCGTCCAGGCATTGGCCAAGGCCCTTTCGGACCAGAATGACCTGGTGAAATCCGAAGCCGCCGTGGCTCTGGGCCGCATCCGGGGCGCTGCCGCGGCTGCCGAACTGGAAAAACTGGCTGGCAGCAAGAACCCCTATGTCAAGCTGGACGCCGTCATCGCCCTGAATCGCATCGACTATGCCAAGTACAAGACGTTCATCGTCGAGCGCCTGCTGACCGAAGACCCCTATCGACGCAGCCGAGTCGTCGAACGTGGCATCCGGTTCATGGCCGAAGCCAAAGATCCCGACGCCCTGCCTTATCTGCTGCAGTACCTGCGCAATTCTCGAGATGTGGCCGGCACGCTGGCGTTGCTCCAGGCCTACCCCCAAGATCAGGTCAAAGGGTTTGACTCCTCCTTGGCATACCTGGCTCATCGGGCCGATGGTGGCAGTTTTGCGGCACTGCTCAGAGTTCTGCGAACCTGGAACCGCAACGACTATGCCCAGTCCCTGCTGGAGCGCCTGTACCACGCCAACTACTGGACCGAAGAGCGGGAGCTGATCTACTACGCTCTGGGCAAGATGAACGTTAAAGAAGTGGCCCCCGCACTGGCGAAGTTCACCGAGTATCGGGATTCGACACGCCTCTATCAGAAATTTGCACTGGCCAACCTGGGGGACGAGAAGGCCCTGCTGGTTCTGTTGGACATGTTGCAGAATGGCATGCTTGATAAGCAGCGAGATGCAGCATTCCTGCTGGGCAGCCTGGATACCGACGCCGCAGTGCCGCGCCTTCGGGAAATCATGGCCAAAAACACCGATCCCTTCACCGCCGTGGCCGCCGCATATGCCCTTGCTGGGCGTGGTGACGCTGCCGCCATCTCGTATCTGTACGACGTGGTCAAGAAGGGTACCCCCGTGGTTGTGGACGAGGCCTCCCGCGCCCTGCTGGTGACCCAGAATCCGAAAGTCGACGAGGTTTTGAAAGACCGAGTGGGCAAGGAGTCGGACCTGGTGACCAAGCGCCGATTGGAGGAGACCCTTTACCAGCGCCAGCCCAAAGAGTTCCGCTAGTCCTTAGTCCAAAGACGTTCCGCCCATGCCAACCCCCGTCTCATCAAGCCCACTGCGGCTGCAGGCCCTTTTGGTCCCAGGGGCCATTCTGGCCGTGCTTCCCTGGTTCACGCATATGGCCGTGGCCAAACTGCTCTGGGCTGGCCTGGTGCTGGTTTCTGGGATTCTGGCGTGGGCGTTGGGCTCTTCGGTTTCACAAGACGCCGCAGGGCCCGTTGTGCCCAAATCGCCCATAAAAGCCAGACTGGTCGCCTTTTGGCACCATGAGTTGGGCGTGGGCCGGATTCTGTTGCTTTTGTACCTTCTGTGCTCTTTGCCAGCCTGGTTCCGGTGGGACAATGACTGGACCACCCTGCGTCAGGCCGTGCTTGGTGCGCAGTCGCTGCTGCTGTTTGGCTGGGTCGCTCTGACCCCGGCTCAGTCAGGACTGCGCCACTGGGTATCGGTGGGGGTGTCGGCAGTCTCCGGGGGCGCCACGCTTGGCAACAGCGGTCTGGTGGGCGAGATGGCCGGCCTAGGCGTCCTGTTGGTGGCCTGGGGCTTGAAATCCTCGGGCCGCTGGCAGCGGGTGGGCCGCATGGCCGTTGTGACCCTGTTGTTGGCCGTGGTGCTTTCCTCGGGCTCGTTGACCGGCGCCGCTGCGCTGGCTGCAGGCCTGATCGCCTGGCTCGTTTCGTGGCTTCGAAAGAAAGGGCCAGCGTTTGCAACAGTGGTTGTGGCCGGATTTGTCGCCGCTTGCACGGCGCTTTTCCTTCTGCTGCCCACGTTGGCCGATGGTTTGGAACGTCGCTTGTACCTATACCGCATCGGCTGGGACGTCGCATGTTTGTCCCCGTGGTTCGGCAGTGGCGTCGGCAGTTTTGCAAGGCTCTTTTTGGATGCCCAAGGAGACTGGCTGTCACGATTCCCGGAGTTCTCCGGCTGGTGGAGCCAGATTGATTCGGCCCACTGTCTTTGGCTGAACGTGATGTCGCAGCAGGGGCTGCCAGCGGCTCTGGCCCTGGCGGGACTGTTTGGCTGGGTAGCCGTTCGTTTCTGGCGGGCACAACGCCATGCAGAGTTGGCTGTTTGGGTCGCTCTGGTGACCTGCGTGTCGGGCAGTATCGGATTCGAGACGGTGGCCATGAGGCTGATGTTGGCGTTGTGGGCAGGCCTGGCATTTCGGACGACAGAATCCACGACGCTGCTCCGACCTCTGAAGATGGGGTTGGCCGCTGCCGCACTGATGTTAGTTGTCCCCGTTTTGTACGTGGCTACGGTGGACAATCTGGTAGGGAAGGGAGACGCCGAAACCGCCTTGTCCCTGGCCCCATTCCATGCGCAGGCTCGGTTTGGCAGGGCCCAGCTTTGGGCCGCCCAGGGGAACGTGAGCGAGGCCGCAGAGGATCTACGGCGAGCCGAAAAGGCTCAACCCAGCGTGGCGGTCCGAATGGAACTTGCCCGCACGCTTTACCTGGCCGGAAGAAGCGACGAGGCTGAGGCCTGGTGGCTTGCGGTCACTCGATGGCACCGAACCTTCATGCCGG
>CAYTWV010000303.1:0-5901 GCA_964442235.1 uncultured Myxococcales bacterium
CATGTTTGGAAAGATCATCATAAATCACCAGGGCGTGTTTTCCACTGTCCCGGAAATACTCTCCCATGGCGCAGCCGGTGTACGGGGCCAGAAACTGCATGGTCGCAGCTTCAGACGCGCCCGCAAGGACCACTGTGGTGTAATCCATGGCCCCATGCTTCTTCAGCCGGTCCACGACCTGAGCCACGGTGCTCTGTTTCTGGCCAATGGCCACATAGATGCAGTATACCCCGGCTCCCTTCTGGTTGATGATCGCATCCACCGCCACCGTGGTCTTCCCGGTGCCTCGGTCGCCGATGATCAACTCTCTCTGCCCCCGGCCAATGGGCGTCATGGCGTCGATGGCCTTGATTCCCGTCTGCAAGGGTTCTTTCACCGGCTGCCTGGCCACGATGCCCGGAGCCTTCAGCTCTACTCGGCGGTAGGTCGGGTTGACGAGTTCGCCCATGCCGTCCACGGGCACGCCCAACGCATCCACAACCCTGCCCACCAGCGCCTCGCCGGCCGGGACTTCCACGATTCGGCCGGACCGCCGAACCTGGTCTCCCTCTCGGATCTTCTCCGACTCACCCAGAAGAGCCACACCGATGTTGTCCTCTTCCAGGTTCAGAACCATGCCCTTCACGCCGTGCGGGAACTCAAGCAACTCGCCGGACATGCAGCCATCCAGACCGTAGACTCGAGCGATGCCGTCGCCCGAAGCCACCACGGTCCCCACTTCCGCCACATCCAGAGCCTTTCCGGCCCCTTCCATCTGCTGTTTGAGAATCCGACTGATCTCTGCAACATTGATTCCCATAGAATCCCCCGGATACGAATTATCCTCAGTCTACGTATTAGAAGTAAGCTGCTGTCTCAGCTTCTCAAGTCTGCCCTTAATCGAGGAATCCAAAAGCAGATTCCCCACTCGAACCACCACACCACCCAACAACGTGGTGTCCTGCGTGAAGCTCGCATGCACCCTCTGCCGGAACAGGCGCGTCAGCGCCATGACCAGTTCGGATTTCTGGACCTCGGAAAGAGTCACCGACGTGGAGACCGAAGCCCGCACACGCCCCGCCTCTAGGTCCAGCAACTGCCCAAATCGAACGACACAACTCGCCAGGCAGTCGATTCGACCATGCTGCACCAACAACTGCAGGAACTCCATGGCGGTCTTGGGCATGGCCATGCTCTTGAACGTGGTCTCCAACACCACCTTCTTGCGAGGCCGCGTCAACAAAGGCGATTCAAGCAGAGTCCGCATCAGCGGCACCTGGCCTAACGCCCCTTCAAACGAGCGCAGCCCGTCAAGAACCGCCTCCGCATCCCCTCGCTCCTTCGTCAATAACAGAAGGGCACGAGCATAACGCCGAGCGACCACTCCCTCTTCAGGTCTCATCGTGGTTTCTCCTGACTGGACGGGCCCATCGGCGGCAACTGCTTCAACGCCTCGGCGAAGTCGGTCACATAACGATCATGGGGCAACGACTGCCACGTCGCTTTCAACTGGGTCTCGGCCTTGGTCAGAGCTTCCAGGGCCACCTCGGTCATCAACTGCTTCTCCAGTCTGGCCGATTCACCCGCCAAAGCCGCTTGAGCTCCAGCCTGAATTTTTCCCGCTTCCTCCTGGCCTCGCTTCCGGATCTTCTGCTCTAGAACCAGCCCCTCCTCCCCCATCCGCTCCAGCATCGATGCCTTCTCGGACTCCATCCCAGCCACCTTCCCACGGGCACCGGCCACTTCCGCACCCGCCTTGGCGGCCTCTTCTCGGGCAGCAGTCAATCGCTTCGAGGTGCGTTCGGAACGCTCCTTGATGGCCTTCTTGACCGCGGGACCGGCAACATAAACCAATATCGCCACAAAAATGATGAAGTTAATCAGATAAAAGCCGTGAACTTTCAGCGAGAACCCATGGCCGCCCGTCTCGGACGCCCACACTGCTGCGGGTGCCAACAACGACATCACAGCCATCCATCCCGCCACGACCCGTGGGTGCCTCGTCCTTCGCACGTCTCTCATGCGCGCCCCCCGCCTTGTGCGGATACCCCAGGAGCCGTCAACGTCCGAACCACTTCCTGCGCCACCGCCTCTACCACCGGGGCCGCATTGGCTCGAGCCGCATTCATGGCCTGGCGCTGCTTATCCACTTCCTCTTCAAGCCACTTGGCCGCATCGGCCCGGGCCTTGGACAGTAACTCCGACTCGGCCCTCAAGGCAGCGTCTCGCTTCTGGTTACGAAGTTGCATCCCTTCCGCTGCCGCATCGGACATTACGCCACGATACCGCGTCCCAAGGGCTTCCGCTTCCAGTGCATCCTTCCGGGCGGTCTCCTCTTTGCCTTCCGTCTCCGCACGCCTGGCCTCGAGAAGGGCCAGCATTGGCTTGAAGATCAGGAAGCGGAGTGCGACCAACACAACAAGGAACACCACCAATTGTATGAAAAACGTAACGTCCAGGTCGATTACAGCGGCCGGACGCATTGAGAGCAGCAGTTCCACACCAGCCCTCCAAAGTTGGGGCGAGTTTGGCAACCAGACCTTGATTTGTCAAGGCTGCAAGCGATACCCTTGCACTCGTTTAGGAGGAACCCACCCGTGTTGCCCTTTTTGGAGTTCTTTTCCGGTATCGGCGGCTTCCATGCGGCTTGCCACGGCCTTGCCAGGGTGGTCGCTGCCTGGGACCAGGACGCACAGGCAAATCAGACCTACCTGCTTAACCACGGTCTGCGTCCCAGTGCCCGCAATCTGCAAAGCGTCAAGGCGGCAGAGCTGGGCCCGCTGGGAGCCCGGGGCTGGTTCCTCAGCCCGCCCTGCCAACCCTATACTCAGAAGGGTGCCCGGCGAGACATCGACGACCCCAGAGCCAGACCTCTTTTGAACCTGCTCGAGAGCCTGCCCATCGCCAGGCCCGACTATCTGATGCTGGAAAACGTGCCTCCCTTCGCCCAGTCGCGGGCACGCGAACGCCTCATTCAGGCCCTGGAAGCCAGTGGGCTTCACGCCACGGAAGTCCTGCTTTGCCCCACCGAATTGGGGATTCCCAACCGCCGGCGGCGTTATTACCTGATCGCATCGACCGTTCAGCCCCCCCGCTGGGAGCGTCCAGCCCCTCCTGACTTGAAAACAACGGGCGATTCCTTGGCAGCGTATCTGGGGCCTGATCCCGATGCGGAGTTGTTCGCTCCCGAGGGTTTTGCCGAAACCTATGGAAACGGGCTCGACCTTGTGCCCGAATCCGGCGGAATCACGGCTTGTTTTGGTTCGTCGTACGGTCGGGCACGGGCTCACGCAGGCAGCTATCTGGCATCGGAGACCCGCGTTCGCAGGTTCAGCCCCCAAGAGATCGTGACGCTTCTCTGTTTCCCCGACACATTCCGGTTTCCCGAATCGGCCTCCCTTCTGGACAGGTACCGCCTGGCCGGTAACAGCGTCAATGTATCGTGTGTGCGTTCGCTGCTGAGTGCGCTCGTGCACACGCAAAGCGCTTGACTTCGGGCGGGGGTTGAATCATACGCTGAATAAGATAATGTCAGACTTTGGACGATGGATGCCTTGTTGGGTCGGGGCAGGGGCGGCATGAGCTATCTGGAACTAGTCCTTGTATCGGTTTGCTGCGCCGTTCTGGTGTCAATCACCTTCCACAGCGTGTTGACCTACGTTCGTTTTCGAAGCCGCTTCCACCTCTATTGGGCTGCCGCCATGTTGTTTTGGCTGGTCAGCCTGGGCATGGAGTGGGCCGCATTGGAATTGGGCGGAGTATGGCTCCAAACCGAAGCGTGCGTCAGCCTCGCCCTTGCGGCTCCGTTCCTTTGGTTGGCCAGTTGCCGACTGGTGGGGCAGGTCGAATCCCGGGGTGCCGTCGCCCTGATGCTGATGCTCGCTGTCATTCCTGTGCTTGCTGGCCTTGCCGCTCCCGGGTGTGTTGTCCCGTGTGTCGCCGCCGGCGTGGCCGCCTTTGTCATTACGCTGCAGCCACTGGGTCGCACCCTACGTTCCGCAGCAGGTGGGAAACGACTCAGGCGGGCCCTGTGGCTCTCCTGGTTCTCCCTGTCGCTTCTGGCGCTGGTGCGCCCCGTAGCCGTTGGAGTCTGGGGACCGTCAGCAGTCACGATCTGCGCACTGGCCCTGGTTGCGTACGTCACCTCTCATGTCATGTTCATGTCCTACTACGACATGGCAAAACTGACTCGAGTCACGGGCCTTGAGCGCCTTCAGGTGCTCCTCTCCTCGGCCACCGATGTCGTATACAGCTATCGATTCCTCCCCAATCGCAGATTCGAATATATGAGCCCTTCTATTGAGGGCTGGACCGGAGTTACTGCGGAAGAGGTCTGTCGGGACGGACGGGCCATGTTGAAAGCAATCCACCCGGAAGATCAGGCCGACGTCTTGGCTCGATTGGGCGGAACCACCGTGGAAACGGGGCCCCACAGCTTTCGTTTTGTGATGCCTGACGGCAAAGTCCGCTGGGGCGAGCAGCGAAACGTCCCCGTTTTCAACGAGCGAGGCGAGACCATCGGCCTGGAAGGCGTCATGCGGGACATCACCGACTCCGCCGAATACCAGAAGGCGCTGGCAGAGAGCGAAGCGCGATACCGAACGTTGTTCAATGGTGGCAGCGACATGGTGCTGGTGGCCAGTGTCGGGGTGAGCGACGGACCCGCCCGCTGGATCGCGGTTAACGACGCCGTTGTGCAGCGCTTGGGGTACAGCCGAGAAGAAATTGTCATGCAAGAGGTATACAAAACCGAATTATACCAGGCCGTCGGCCAACTGGAAGGGGCCAAAGAGCGCCTTCGGGCCGGAGCCGACCTGCTGGTGAATACACAGCTCACTTCCAAGACCGGCGAGTTGATTCCCGTAGAAGCCCACATCCATCCAGTCGTTGTGGAGGGCTGCCCTGCTTTCATCGCCGTGGCTCGCGACACCTCCGAGCGTCGAGATCTGGAAGCTCGCTTGATGCAGGCCCAGAAGATGGAAGCCATGGGCAGGCTTGCCGGCGGTGTAGCCCACGATTTCAACAATGTGCTGAGCGCCATCATCGGCAATGCCGACCTGCTCGCAATTCGAATGGGCGATGATCACCCCCACCGCAAAGAGGTGGACTGCATCCTTGAAGCCGGCGAGCGAGCGGCCAGGCTGGTGCGCCAGTTGCTGGTCTTCAGCCGTCGACAGCCTCTAAAACGACGCATCATTCAGCTAAACGACCTGATTACGGGCATGGTGCCCCTGCTGCAGTCTCTGGTGGGCGAACGAGTGCGCCTGCGCCTGGACCTGGACGATTCCCTGGGGACGATCAAAGGGGATCCCGTCCAAATCGAACAGGTGGTCCTGAATCTGGTGGTCAACGCCAGGGATGCCATGCCCGACGGTGGAGAGGTCTCCATCACAACGGGAACTCGAGTCTTTGGCCCCCATGATTTTCGCCCGGCCGGCGGCCTGGAGCTTGGAGAGTACGCCCAGTTGACCGTGCGGGACACGGGGTCAGGCATCCCGGCGGAACTCGTCGACCGCATCTTTGAACCCTTCTTCACCACAAAGAACGACGGGACTGGCTTGGGCCTGGCAACGGTCTATGGCATCGCCCAACGCATGCACGGCGCCGTAGAGGTGCAGTCCACTCACGGTAAGGGGGCCACGTTCCAAGTATTCCTTCCCATAGAAGGTGGCGGCGATACCACTTCCGACGCAAACTGGACGGCAACCTCCTCCAATCTGCCCCCGCCCAAAGGCACCGAGACCATCCTCGTGGTCGACGACGAACCCGATGTGCTGCAGGTAGCGGAACACACCCTCCAGGAGTTGGGATACACCGTCCTTACTGCCTGCGCCGCTGAACAGGCGCAACGCATCGTCGACCAGTACCCCAGCACGATCCACTTGCTCCAGTTGGGCATGTTTTTGCGTTCACCAAGCCACT
>CAYTWV010000304.1:0-5882 GCA_964442235.1 uncultured Myxococcales bacterium
CAATTGCTCCAAATACCGCCCATTCCGCTTCGCCTGTGAGTCGATTGCAACTACCCGATAAAAGGGCCGATTCTTCGTGCCGAGACGGGCAAGTCGAATGCGTACTGCCATGTGATCCTCCGCAAACAACACCACTCCACGTGGTCGGGGAACCATAGTCGGCACACCTGTCAGTGTCAAGGAAAATCCTTCTCTTCAAGGGGCTTGCGCCACGCAGCACGAACGGTAGAATAGAGCCCGTCTATTTGTGCCACAGGAGTGACAGCACCTCTCATGAGCGCCGAACCCCCAGGTCCACGCACCCCGCTGACGGTTCAAGAGGCGGGCTTCTGCCCCTCGCTGGTTCTCCAAACGCCACACCCTCAGCCCCCCCCTCCACTCTCACTTCAAGCCTGGATCACCAAGTTGGCCCCCGCCTTTCAGTTGAACGTGGGCAACGCGTGTAACCAAGCCTGTGTCCATTGTGCGCTGGACCGCCAGGGAAGCTTCCGTACCGCGCCCGACGAAGCCAAGGCCCTGGCCGGCGCCGCTCGTGAATTGGGGCTGGACACCTGCTGCATCACGGGCGGAGAACCCACCGTCTGGCCTCACCTCTTCTCCGTCTTGGCAGCCTTTCAGAAGATGGGGGTCAAGCGAGTGGTCATGCATACCAATGGCCTCATGCTCTCCTATCCTCGGTATCTCCCCCGGCTAGAGGAACATGGCGTCGATACGCTCATTTGTTCCTACGATCATCACGAGCCCGCCCAGCAGCGAAGCCTTTCTCAACGTGAGGATACCCCGGAATTGCTTGACCTGGCGCTGGATCACCTTGCGGCCAGCCCCATTCAAACGGCGCTGCACACGGTTTGCACGGCCAGGCTGGACGGAGTCTTCAACCGATACGCCGAGCATGTGTTGCGCACGGCCGACGCATTTCGCGAAGTCCCGGCCGTGGTTCTTTCGCCGCTGCGACACCCGGCTCTTGACACCCCGGCCTTCGACACCCTGGCCTTACGATACTCCCGATTGATGCCCCAACTTCACGCTGCCGTGGGTGTGCTGGAACGACATATTCCAGTTTTGCTCCGGGGAGTCCCCTTCTGCCTGGCCGGCGATCTGGCGCCCAAGTGTCAGGAGAACTATGTCGCCGTCAACACAGTGAATCCCACTGAACCCTTTGGCACTGCAGCCCCTGTTGGTGCGGCCTCGGCCCGTTGCTGCGGCCTTTGTCCCCACGTGGACCGATGCCCGGGCGTCCCGGATTCGTACATCCGCCGTTTTGGAACAGAGGAATTTCCCTCGCTGTTCAAGCAAGAGGCATGAGCGGTGCCAGCCGGAATTCCCCACGATCTTACCGATGTCCATTTCCACCCAACGGACTTTCCTCAAACGACCCCACTGGGCCAGATCATGGAGCGCGCCCGCCTGGCTGGCGTGCGAAAGACTCTGGCCTCGGGTTTTTCGCCACAAACCTGTATGGATGTCGAGCGGCTGGCCCGCATGATCCCCGGAATGGCTTGCACCGTGGGATATCATCCCTGGTTTCTTGGGCCCGAGTTGGACTTGGGACTGGTCCGGGAACTGGCCCGGTCGCCAGCGGTGATCGCCATCGGAGAAATCGGCCTGGATGGCCGATGTGACGTGGACCGAACGTTGCAGGAGAACTGGTTTAGCCAGCAACTGGAATTGGCCCAATCGCTGAATCTGCCGGTGGTGATCCATAGCCGCCAGGCCGTGGAATGGGTTCTGGGCGTGCTGCGCCAATTCCCGAACTCCCGGGGACTCCTTCACAGCTTCCCAGGCGCCGGCGAAGCAGTGCGCCCCTTTCTGGACCTGGGGTTTTATGTTTCCGTTTCCGGTGCCGTAACCCGATCCAACGCCCGAAAGGTCCTCTCCCTGTTACACTACCTGCCCCTGGATCGATTGCTGCTGGAGACCAATGCTCCCGCCATTCTCATCGAGGGTGTCCCTCGGGGCGAAGTGGAACCCTGCCACCTGACACATGTGCTTGATGCCGTAGCCTGCCATCTGAAAATGCCCGCACAGCAGGTGGCCGAGCAAACCGAACGCAACGTCTGCACCCTGTTTGGCACCAGATTTGCGTCGGCTGCGGCGATCTTTGACCCGGATTGGACGTGCGATTCGAAGTAGGAACCTGGCAAGACTACATGCCGCTCAAAACCTTCCAGCGACCGTCCTCTCGGACGAAGTCCAGACGGTTCTTGTCCTTGGACGTGGACCAGACCTCCTGGCCACCCTCCTGGAACTGGAACGTCAACTCGAACTCCACAAACACCGAGGCTTCGTTGCCCGTGATGGTCACCCGATTGACCGTAAGTTTGTAGACCACCGAGCGAATGTTGTCTCGAAGCACCGGCAGAATCCGCTTCAGCAGTTCCTTCTGCCCATAGTCGTCCGAGGTATCGCCCGTGGTCATGGCGTTTTCGAAGTACTGCCGCGACACCAGCGCTGCCAGCGCATCCACATCCCTGCCCTCCACGGCCACGCGATAGGATTCGACCGCATCAAGCAACGTCCTGTTCTCGGGAGTGTCCGGCACCTCGGTACCAGCGATATACGCAGGGCCACAGCCCACAAGCAAGGTCAACCCCAGCAGCGCACACAATGTTCTCATCCTGCTCTCCTTTCACCACGCCCGAAAAACGGGGCCGCCACTATAACGTGTCCTCGGACTGACATCAACCACACAGGGCCCTTCTAACACCCATGCCGCACACATTAGTCCCGCCAGGGCCCCAGGTGGCCGCAAAACCAGTGACCTTTCAGAAGTTGAATGACACGCCGACTCCAAAATCGAAATTGCTCTCGCTGTCGTATTCGCCCCTGCCCGCCGATGCAGGATCGGAATCCAGTCTCCACTGGATGGACCACGCCCCGTACAAATAGAAAGGTGTCGAAAATTCCCAGGTGGCCTGCGCCACCGCCATAGCCTGGTCCAGCGAAAACAACTCCCCCAGACCATCAAAATTCCGTCGAGTGTAATACGCAGCAAGCTGGATGCCTGAGATCTTGGGCAGGTCCGCTCGCAACATCACCGCTGCATTGTCCGGCCCCTGATAGTCCTCGTAGGAACCGCCTACTCCGATCATCCCAAGAATGTTAAGGTACAGTTCGCCGTAAATCCCCTGCCTTGCATCCAGATCCGCATCCGTGAAGTACCGCAACTTCGGCACCACCCCCTCCTGGGGCAATGCCAGAAAGGCCACTTTCTCCAGTTCGTACAGCGAGTTAAAGTACGCCGGAGAATAATTCGCACTCATGGCTCGATACTCCAGCCGAATGGAAAACTCCGACGAGAGCGCTCGCAGAGCGGTCAAAACGCCCAAATGCCACCCCACCCCCAAATCACGGAAGAAGTTCAGATCCGTGTAAGGCGTGATGCCAACAGTCTCCGAAGTAAATAGGTCCACCTCCAGGTCCAGACCCAGCAGCCACGCACTTTTCGAGTCGTAAAGCAGGTTGTTCTCTCCGTCCAGACGCGGACGTCGGTCCGCCCCCACCTGCAATTCCCATGGCGCCACAAAATCCGAAACAAAACTCACCCCGGTCTTGAAGGAGTTCAAGATGGGATTGGCATCACTCATCAACAACGCCAGGGGTCTGACATATCCCCGCAACCCCACCAGGTTCCATGCCATCAAATCGTTAACCAGGAACTGCGCTCCCCACGTGTCCATGTTCAGATTCGTGGCGAGTCCAGTATGATAATGATCAATATCCACATTGTTGTAATATCTATTCAGTATTGTTCCATGGCCCAATACCGAGGCGGCCAACTCCCCGGCACGCAAATAGAAGACGTCGGCGGGTTGACCGTACTGCACGTACCTGAGAATGCGCGTCCAGTCCGACACTTCATCCCAATCCTCATCTCGGTACCAGTTGTCCGAGGTGGGGTCATTGTCCACCACACGAATCCGCAGCGGCAGTTGGAGCCCCAGAGAGACAGGCGCAAAGCTCAGTTCGGTGCCGATGGCCAACGTGACGAAGTAGTCCTCGCCCAGTTGAGCCATGCCTGCCTGCCCCCCCATGGAGGACGCGGCGCCAGCCTTTTCGATGGGTGGCAGCCCCCCGGGCTCTTGGGCATGGACGGAAACGGGGCCAAACAGCAGGCCCAGCATGAAGAGCACCCAGGCAATGTGCCCTTTTCCCAGTACCGTTACCCCTCGGCCGAATGTCTGCATATTCCACCTCTTGCGAGTCCGGGTTTTGTGGGTAGACTCTAGCCGAATTTTGGGGGAATGGCACGTGAATTGCCTTGTAAACGAGATCTATCCCTGCCTCATGGGGGAATCAAAGGCCGTCGGCTTGGGCGCTGTTCTGCTTCGCCTATCCGGCTGCAACCTGGCGTGCTCCTATTGCGACACGTTGCACAGCCGGACCGAGACGGGACACTCCATGTCGGTAACACACGTGGTCCAGGAAGTCGTGAAGCAAGGGCTTCCCAGAGTCCTGATCACAGGCGGAGAGCCAATGCTTCAGCCTCACGCCACCGCTGCGCTGGCCCAGGCCTTCCTTGACCGAAACATGGCCGTCTACCTGGAAACCAATGGCTCAATTTCTCTTGCGGGCCTTCCCGACGAGTTGATTCGGGTGGTGGATGTCAAGACCCCGGGGTCGGGTTTCGGGGACTCGTTTCTGTCCGGCAACCTTTCGTTATTGCGGCCCCACGACGAACTCAAGTTCGTCATCTCGAGTCGAGAAGACTATCTCTGGTCGGTCGAGTTCTTGACGCAGCACTCGCCGCTGGGCATCCCCAATGAAAATGTCCTGTTTTCCCCTTGTGCCCCCACGGTGAAGCCTGTGGAGCTGGCCGAATGGATTATGCACGACCGGCTGGATGTCAGGTTCCATATTCAGATGCACAAGTTTGTTTGGGGGGACGCCAGGGGGGTCTAGCCGAAATCGGGGCGGGGTCTATTGGTTCGAGGTGAAGACCTGGGTGGCGTAAAACTTGCCTTCCTGTCCGTAAACCGCAATTCCGGAAAACTTGAACTCGGCCCGCAACAGGTTCTCTCGGTGGCCCTGGCTCTTCATCCACATGTCTACCAGAGCCTCGGCCGAGGGCTGGGCCAGCATAGCAATGTTCTCTCCGGCCCAACCGTACTTCTGCATTCCTGCGCCAACCAGGCGCTGGGGCAACGTGCGGTTCTCTTCCACGGGCGATTCGTGATCGAAGTAGTTCAGCCGGAACATCTCTTCAGAGTGCTGGGCAGCGGCCTGCTGCAGCCGTTCGTCCAGAACCACGGGGCCAACACCGGCTTCAGCACGCTTCTGGTTAATCAGGACTACCACCTGCTGCTCGACGTCGGGCATGTACAAGTCGGCTGTGGGTTCCGAGTCGGATACCATTTCGGGTTCGACGGTGCCTTCATTAAAGGTCTCGTCGGGCAGGTCCGTGTTGTTCAGCGCTGCGGTCTCGGCATCAAGGTTGTTGAAGGTCTGCTCGGCATTCGCCTGGGTCTGCTCCCAGGGGTAGGTCTCCTCGGCTTCGTCTTCCCAAACGGTATAGGTCTGGTTCGAGGACCAGTCAGACTCTACTTCCGACGCCTCTTCCTGCCACTCCTCGTACTCGTTGGACTCTTCTTCATAATAGGTTTCGGTCACAACCACGGTCTGGGGACCGGAGACATAGACCACCTCTTCATAGACCACCAGGGGGAAGCCCATCCAAATGACGAAGGGGGCGTAGACCGGCATGTAGTATCGAACGAAGGGGCGGACCACCACATGGTACGGACCGGTCCAGTACCACCAGCGGGGGTGCCGGTAGGGCATGTAGGAAGCGGGACGATAGGTGTAGCCAGGCCAATAGGAGTGACCCGGGCGATAATGAGGAGACCGGGGACGATACGAATGGCCAGCGTGCCCAGCATGAC
>CAYTWV010000305.1:0-5878 GCA_964442235.1 uncultured Myxococcales bacterium
CAGCAAGAAGGCAGTAGTTTATTACAGTTTTGTAAAGACTTCGACTCATTGGTATTTGGGCTACTACTTCTATTTCCCCAGGCGTTGGAGTTCGTGGGGAGATGTGGGCACCCAGTATGACAATGCGATGACCGGCGTGTTGCTGGTCGTGGAGCAGGATGGTTCCACCCTGGGCAAACTGGTCCTCATGGAGACCTTCACCGAGGACACCTTCTATCAGTACACCCCCGCCGACGTGACACTGACCGGCGCTGCCGGTGTGGATGGCACGGTACAGTGGGATTGGGACTATCCCACCGACCACCACCCCATCGTATATGTGCACACCCAGGACCACGGCGTATGGGGTGATGCATACACCTGGAACAATATCAGCCAGTGGCAGTTCGAGGGCTTCCCGGACGGCGACGGTGTCATCTATCGCTACGGCAACAAGTCCGAGGCCCCCGACGGCTTGACCGACGAGGTTTCGTATGCCCTGCTGGAGAACAAAGGTGAACTCTGGGCCCGCCGTGCCGAAATTGGCGCTGCCAAATTGTTCGATGTCTTTGGCCATTTTGCCTTCAGCGGAAACTACAACTACCGCTCGGTAGCTCCCTGGAGACTTTATGATTCCAATACCCCCACGGCGCCCGAGGGCGAAGTGCTGTTTGACCCCGCCGATCTGGTCCGCCGACATTTCACCAATGGCTGGGGCCCGTTCAGCTTCCGGTATGTCTATAACCCCTATGCCGTGACCGTCGAGATTGCGGACCTGGGCATCTATGAAACCGCCGACACGTTTGGTGGCTCGGCCGACCCCTTTGTCACGCTCTATATGTGCGACGGCGGTGGGTACTACACCAAGGCCTTGAACAACGCCGGCGGCTTGCAAAAGAGCTGGATGAAGTGGGATGTTGCCCCGGCGACCATCCTGGACATGTACACCGAGCTGGGTGGCAGGAACTTCTTCTACGGTCTGCCCCACCCCGATTGTGACTCGTTCGGCATCGAAGTCCGTGACTATGACGATATCTCGGGCAACGACTGGATGATGGACCCCGAAGAGATCGCCTATTACAGCTTCAGCGGCGAACAGTTGCTGAACTGGATTCTCTCGGATGCCACTATCAAAGTGACCCCGGCCACCAACTAAACAGGTCCCTACAACAACTCTTTCAGCTCTTCAACGGCCTTCAGGCGGGGCGCCACAAATTCCAGCACGTCCCTCGGCCAGTCCGACGTCAAGAATCGGAAGTGCTCAAAATCCTTGGCGAAAAAAACCCTGGTGGCCTCTTCGAAATTGGGGAAGTCCCCGGCCATGTCCCACAAAAAGTGGTGCAACGCATCCCGGGTCTGCCTGGCTTGGTCTCGCCCCATGTTCTTCTTGCGGGCCTCTTCCACCAAGACTCGAAGTGCCCCCGAAGCCCCATTGGGCTGCGAGTTGAGCCACTCCCAGTGTCTGGGAAGCAGCGAAACCTCTCTGGATATCACGCCAATCTTGGGACGGCCCGGACCCAGCCGCTTCTCGGGCTCTTCGTCAACGGGCGCCGGTCTCAAAAGCGGGTGATTGGCCAACCCCTGCAGCACCTGATCCAGAGTCCCACTATAGTCCACATCCACGGTGCGGCAGGTCACGTCGTCGTAAATCACCGTTCGTTCCGCCACACCCGAATCCATGGCGCTCTTGGCAGCACGCACGGCCGCTTCCAGCGTGCCGGTGCTGACCCGCTTGTGACCGATGAACAACGTAAACGTCTTCTGCAAAGTCTCCACGTCAACCTCCAAAGGGCGACTCCAGCGCCCGAGTCCAGGATATTACCCAGGCAAAATTGTTTGTCAATATCATCCGGGTAAAATTGATTCCCAGGCTGCCGGGCCAAGGCCCCGGTGCGGGCGCCCGCCGAAAGCCAAGGCAGCGAGTCAAACGGCACCCTTGAATTGCCCAGGCCGAAGTGGTTACATGGTCGCCCGGAGGTGGCCATGAGTCCACGTGACGACGAAGGTGGAATTGTCTACTCCAGCCAGTTTGGCCGGATGTGCCCGGTGTGCGCCAAGCCCATCGGAAAGTGTACCTGCAAGAAGGTCAAACCGGTTCCCAGCGGTCCACCCAAGCCGCCGGGCCTGCCCAATGATGGAGTAGCCCGGGTTTTCAGGGAGACCAAAGGGCGAAAAGGGAAGGGCGTCTCGCTGATCAAGGGGCTGAACCTGCCCGAGGAGCAGTTAGAGGCTCTGGCCAAAGAACTGAAAAAGAAGTGTGGGGCCGGTGGCACTTGTGCCGACGGTGTGATCGAGGTCCAAGGGGACCATCGGGACTTCTTGGTCGAGGAGCTGATTCGGCTTGGCTACAAGGCCAAGAAGGCGGGAGGGTAGATGAAAAACGTGAAGCTTCTGGCGATTATGGCAGCACTGGCCGCTGGGTCGTGTTCCTCGGGATCCAACAAGTCGACTCCGGACGCGGTGTCCGACGTTCAGGCAGAACTGGTTCAGGATGTGACCCAGGATGGCTCCATGGACCAGCAGGACCCGGACCTGACGCTGCCTGACGTTGAGCCGGAGCTGGCGGATTTGAAAGGAGACCAAGGGGATACACAGGCGCCGGCGCCCATTTTTGTGCGGGTGCAAAAGGGTGAACCGGTGTCGGCCGACGAGTTGGCCGAGGTGACCGCCCTCTATATGGAACTGCTGGTCAAAACCCGCTATTTTGCCGCAACCAACGACCGAATTCATGGCTGGCCTGCCGACGATCCCCAGCAGCGTTACTGGTATGGCTCGTGGTGGAGTGGAGTCTCGGTGACCAAGGCCGGCGGCGAGGTGACCTATCTTCACGGTGACCAGGGAGCGGACAACAACGGAATGCGCACGGGTCCCATTGTGGCGGGGGTCTGTTACGCTCAGGCCCTTTGGGGAGGCCAGGAAGAGTTGCTGCGCAAGCTGATTCGTGGGTTCAATTCGTGGATTCTGGCCATGGAACGAGTCTCGTTGCCGGACCAGCGAGTCTTGATGACTCGAGCCAGCTATCCCGAGTCCGTGGACACGACGTTGCACGGAGTTCCCCTGCACATCGATTACAGCCTGAACAGGCCCGGCAAGGACCTGCAAGAAGAGAAGCCGCCGTCGCTTTATGTTCACAATCCGGACAACCCCTATTGGGGAGACATCTGGATCAAGAGCAAACGCTCCAAGGATGATATTGGACATATGCTGCAGGCCATGGCCATGTTGCCGGCTTGTTCCCAGTCGCAAGACCCCGGATTGGCCGAGGACCTTGCCAAACTAGAGGAGTTGTATGTCCCGTGGTGTAAGGGGGTCGAGGATGATGGCTGGCGCATCGTCACGGTGGACCCCGAATGGAATCTGTTCTGGCCGCAGGAGGATCTGGCTGCGTACATCGCCTTGGGCAATGCCGAGTGCAAGTCCATGTTGGCCATCCGGCTTTATGGCCGGGGCGACGAGGGCGATTTGGAGTGTGGCGACGGGTTGAGCATGGTTGATGAAGAGTGGGGCATCAAGAACGACTTCCATCAGATCCAGCGCAGCTACCACGAAGCGGCCGTAGCCATCGCCCTGATGAAAAAGCGACCCGATCTTGCTGCCGAACTGATGGTGGGTTTGGCCTGGCGCCTGGACAAGGTTTTTGACGCCATGGAGAAGAGCCCCGAGACCTACAACGGCCCCCATGACCAGGATCTGGCCGAACTGGTGGCCAACTCGGCCGCCGTTGGACTGCCGTTGACCTGGCGCGAAATTCGATATCTGCACGACCGCATCAAAGAGGCCCATGCGGCCTATCTTGCCCCCGAGCGTGCGGCCGGATACGACCTGTTCAATCCCGCCACACCCGATGGCACCTACGGCTTTGATCTGGATGGGCCAGGCTTCTTCTGGCGCCTGCTGGCGGCCCCGCTGGGCAGTTGCGCCTCGCCCTATGTGCACCCCGAAGCGCATCCTTTGCTGGATTGTGCCACAGTGAAGCAGAACAAGCCTTACTGATACTTCAATAAATTATTGGGGGGAGTGACGGGGGAGGGCGCCGGAAAGGCAGCGTCTATTTCTTCGTTTCGTCCAGCAAAGCCGGACCATACAGGGTGCGGGAGAGCGGAATTTCGCCGGGAGTGGGCAGGGCATAACCGGCGGGATGGGGCCCGGCGACCAGTTTGCCCATGCGGACCGTGATGGTCGAGGTGGCCGGCACATTCTGGCGCTTCAGGCGGTCTTCGATGACCTCCATGTTGCGGTGCATCTTGCGAAGGGACTCGCAGACGCTGCGGCAGGGGCTCTCGCCCGTTTCGTCAGCCTTGAGCTGGCGATAGACGGCGCGGTGGACCCAATTCAAGGCCGCTTCCGCACGCAAGGGCACGAAGTTGAACAACGCCCTGGACTGGGCCGCTGCCTCTTCGGAAACCACGTGAATGGGGTTCCACTGCACGGGGCCCAGTCTGGAGCCCAAGCCCAGCGGGAAGGGCATGGCCAGGGTCAACAAGTCCTGCTCCAACACGTCGATGCCCTGCGGGCCATCCAGCCAGCGCTCGGCAATCCAGACGCCCATGAGCGGAATCGGCACGCCCTTGGGATCCAGGAACGAAGCGGGGAATCGAAGGCCCTCGGCCATTTCCGGGGGATAACAAACGCCGCGGGCGAAGTCCGACATGATGCAATCGCCCGAAACCTTGCGAGAGGCAAAGTAGTTCCAGCTATCGGCATCCAACGTGCCCAGGTAACGGGCAACACGGCTTCGCAGGTGGGGCAGCGGAAGGGTGACCAGATACTTCGGGGCCAGCCCTTCATACTCTTTCAGAAGCTGATCCAGGAAGGCGCCATCGGCAACACACTTGGTCAGAAGCGGGAAACGCTCTTTGTCCAGGTCCTTCAGTCCGGCTTCCTTGACCAGGGCGTTCTCCAGAAGGTCCCCAACGGCCGTCAGAGCCGAGGGGATGATGACCAGGTTCATACGGGCCGAATAGGGGCCCCACGAGCCTTCGGGAACCCACTTGGGGATGTAATTTGTGGCCAGGCCATAGGGCATGTGGCCTTCGGCAGCCGTGGTGCGAAGGATCCACTCCAGATTGTCGGCGATGGCCATGATTCGGCCGCCGTCTTTGCCCTTCAGGAACGCCAGTTTTTCGTCATGGGTGCGACCGTCAACGGCGATGATGTCCCGGACCAGAGGCGCCAGGAATAGCGAGGTCTCAACGTCGGTCTCGTCGGGGATCTGAACCGGGGCGTCGACCAGCAGTTCAACGGCCTTGTCGAATTGCCCGGCATCAATAAGGGTGGTTGCCTCGATAATGCGGAACAGGCCCACTTCGTTGCCACGCGCCGAGATCGAAAGCACGCGCCCGTCGTTGGCCATGTTCAGGAAGACGCTGTCCAGCAGGGATTCCAGATCTTTGGTCGGGATGTACTTCTGCACCGAACGCAACGTGCGAAGGGTGGACGAGCCCTTAAAGACCAGCAGGTCGGGGCTGGCCCAAAGCACGCCGTCGGGGGAAGCCAGCACGCCCAGAGCCTCTCGGGCTTCGCGCAGCCTGCGGGCGGGCATCGACTCGGCCATCCCGTCCAACAGCTTCATTCCGGCCGGAGCCGCAAATACCGTGGTGGGGTCCACCAGCAATGCTGCGGGGTAGGGCGTGAAGGCTCGGATGCGAACGGTTACGGACGTCTGGCCCGCACAACTCACCTGGATGTTGCGGCCGGCCATAAGCTGGCAGGTGCTGGGCACCCGAATCTCCAGCGAATAAACTCGTTTGCCAAGGTACTCGGGGCGCTCTACCAGCACCAAGCGCTGGTCGCCATCGGCCCCGCCCTTCAAGGTGGGGGTCAGCGTCAGCGACAACTTCTCCATGGTCACGCCGGCCAGCTCCAGCGTCTTCTTGTGTTTCGCCGCCAACTTCTGCAA
>CAYTWV010000306.1:0-5857 GCA_964442235.1 uncultured Myxococcales bacterium
TGACGGTAGATGAACCCGTTGCGGTCGAACACGACCATCTTGATGCCCTTTTCCAGGCAGCGGGCGGCAATGAGTCCGCCCACGAGGGTGGCGGCTTCTTTGCCCGGCTTCTGGCCGTTGGCCTGGCGGTAATCGGGGCTGAGCGAGCTGGCGGATGCCAGGGTTTTCCCGCACGAGTCGTCGATGACCTGAGCGTAGATGTGCTTGTTGGACCGGAAGACGCACAGACGGGGCCGCTCGGACGTTCCCTTCACATGGAAGCGGATGCGGTCCTGACGGGCCTCACGGGCTGCACTTCGGATATTGCTTTTGCCACTCACGTCGGCCTCCTTGCTTACTTCTTGCCCTTGCCCTTGGCCACCTTAGTAATCGCTTTCTGTCCGGTATACCGGATGCCCTTGCCCCTGTAGGGGTCCGCGGGGCGAAGCGCACGCAGGCTAGCGGCCGTCTGGCCAACAAGCTGCTTGTCAATCCCGGTCACCACGATCTTGTTGGCGGACGGGACTTCCACGGTGATACCGTCGGGAATGGCGAACTCACGCGGGAACGTGTAGCCCACGGTGAGCACGAGGGTTTTGCCCTTGAGCTCGGCCTTGTAGCCGGCACCTTCCACGTCGAGGCTCCTGGTGTAGCCGCCCGAAACGCCCTGAATCATATTCTGAATCAGAGATCGGTAGAGGCCATGGCAGGAACGAGCTTCCCGGGTTTCCGAGACGCGTTCCACGACCACTTCCTTAGGGCCAACGGTGATGTTGACGAACTTGGTTTCCTGATGCAGCTTCTTCTTCCCATCCGGGGAGGAAACCGTCACCAGATTGTCCTTCACTTCGACCTTAACTCCGGCCGGAATGGGGACAGGTTTCTTGCCGATTCTGGACATCGCTCACTCCTAGTACACGCTGCAGAGGACTTCGCCGCCCACGTTGAGTGCCCGGGCCTGCTTGTCCGTGACGATTCCCTTGGAAGTGGAAATCACGGCAACGCCGAGTCCACGCAGAACGCGAGGGATCTCCCCTGCGCCGCAATAGACCCGTCGTCCAGGACGGGAAACGCGATCAAGCTTCTTGATAGAGGGCTTCTTGTCGACATACTTCAGTTCCACACGAAGCAGCCCCTGGCGTCGATCGTCGAGTCGCATATAGTCGAGAATGTAGCCTTCCTGCTTGAGGATCTTGCAGATGGCTTCATTCGTCTTCGTAGCGGGCGCTTCCAGAGCTTCGTGAGAAGCGGTCTGGGCGTTCCGGATACGAGTCAAAAAACTGGCAATGGGGTCGGTCATGCTCATGGCGGATTCCTCGCTTACCAGCTGGCCTTGCGAACGCCCGGAAGTTCACCTTCCAACGCAAGCTTCCGCAGACAGCATCGGCACAATTCAAACTTACGGTAATACCCACGGGAGCGGCCGCACACCTTGCATCGGTTGTGCTCACGCACCTTGAACTTGAGGGTCTTCCCAATATTGATCAATTGAATCTTCCTAGCCACGGCTACCTCCTAACCCTTCCTAAAGGGCATACCCAGGTGACCCAGCAACGCTCGGGCTTCGTCGTCCGTGCGAGCGGTCGTCACGATGGTAATGTTCATTCCCTTGATCTTATCGACCTTATCGTAGTCGATTTCGGGGAACACGATCTGCTCACGCAAACCGAGGGTGTAGTTGCCCTGGCCATCGAACCCACGACGGGGCACACCGCGGAAGTCACGGACTCGCGGAAGCGCCAGGTTCATCAGGCGATCCAGGAACTCCCACATCACTTCGCGGCGCAGGGTCACTGCGACACCGATGGGGAGGTTGGTTCGGATCTTGAAGTTGGCGATGGATTTCCGGGCACGAGTCACAATAGGCTTGCGCCCGGTGATCTGCTGGATTTCTTTGACCGCACTTTCAATGATCTTCGGGTTTTGCACGGCTTCGCCGAGCCCCATGTTCAGGACCACCTTTTGAATACGGGGGACCTGATTCGGGTTTTTGTAACCGAATTCAGTGGTCATCTTGGCGATGACGTCGGCGAGGTAGCGTTCTTTCAGTCGCGGCACCATGGCATCACCTTTAGTCCAAAGCTTCGTTCAGCTTGTGGGAATACCGCGTCTTGACCTTCTTGCCTTCATCGAGGGCGGTCTGGAAGCCGACGCGTACCTTGCGGTTGTTCTTGGCGTTCCACAACGCCAACTTGCACATGGGGATGGGGCGCTCTTTTTCTTTGATGCCGCCCTGGGGGTCTTTCTGGGTCGGTTTGGTATGGCGCTTGATGATCGCCACACCTTCGACGAGGACCAGAGTGCCCTTCTCAAGCACTTTGACCACTCGGCCACGCTTCCCGCGTTCGTTCCCGGAAAGAACCACCACTTCGTCGCCCTTGCGAATCTTGCTCATGGGGGTCCTCCTACAGCACTTCCGGAGCAAGGGAGGTGATACGTGTAAGCTTTGCAGCTCTCAACTCCCTGGCAACGGGTCCAAAAATACGAGTACCGATGGGCTCTCCCTGCTTGTTGAGCAGGACCACGGCGTTGTCATCGAAGCGGATATAAGATCCATCGTCACGGCGGACGGGGGCCTTCACCCTCACGATCACGGCGCGATGCACTTCGCCCTTCTTGACCTTGGAGCGGGGCAGCACTTCCTTGACGGAGACGATGATGATGTCCCCGACGGATGCAGTACGGCTCCGGGTGGCGCCCAAGACCTTGATGCACTGGAGTTCTTTTGCTCCCGAATTATCGGCAGACTCCAGGAAACTTTGAACCTGAATCATGGCACCCTCCTGCTACTGCGCGCGCTCGACGATTTGGCGAACTCGCCATCGCTTCATGCGAGAGAGGGGCCGGCTTTCCACGATCAGAACCCGGTCACCTACCTTGCATTCATTCTTTTCATCGTGTGCGAACAAGACCTTTCGGCTTGTAATGTACTTCTTATACATGGGGTGGAGGAAGCGACGGACCATTTCGACGCGAACGGTTTTGTCCATCTTGTCGCTCACGACCACGCCCACAATGCTCTTCTGTCTGCCGCGTGCATGTTCGTTCATGGGCTACTCCTCGGTCTTCGTCGTGGTCAGCGCGCGGGCGGCGACTTCCGTCAACACCCGGGCGAGGTCCTTCTTGAGCTTACGAATGCTGGCCGTGTTGCTCAGGGTTCCGGTGTACTTCTGGAACCGGACTTTCTGCAGGTCTTCCCGCAGGCTTCGTTCCTTGAGCTCGAGCTCGGCGGCCGTCAGGTTTCGAACGTCTCCGGCTTTCATGGCAACACCAATCCTCGTTTGATGACCTTACACTGGAGCGGCAGCTTGTGCGCCGCGCCGGCCAGCGCCTGGACGCTGACGTCTTCGGGGGCTCCGCCCACTTCGAAGAGGATACGGCCGGGCTTAATCACGCAGACCCAGGTATCCGGAGCGGCTTTGCCTTTACCCATTCGGGTTTCGGCGGGTTTCTTTCCGATGGGCTTATCGGGGAAGATGCGGATCCACATGCGGCCGTACTTACGAACGTGACGCATAATGGAAATACGGCACGCCTCGATCTGCCGTGCGGTGAGCCAACCGTCTTGCGTGGCCATCAGTCCGTACTCGCCGAACGAGACCTCGGCGCCACGGGTAGCAAACCCACGGCGGCGGCCCTTCATAACCTTACGATGTTTTACTCTCTTCGGTGCCAGCATAACAGCCTCCCGGCTTCCTAAAGGATGTCACCCTTGTAAATCCAACATTTGATACCGATTGCGCCGTAGGTCGTACGGGCAGTGGCGGTGCCGTAGTCGATATCGGCGCGGAGGGTGTGCAGCGGCACACGGCCTTCACGATACCACTCACAGCGGGCCATTTCGGCGCCGCCCAGACGACCGGCACAGCGGACCTTCACGCCCAGGGCGCCATGCTTAAGAGCCGTCAAAACGGCCTTCTTCATGACACGCCGGAAGGAGGCGCGGCGTTCGAGCTGGGATGCGACGTTCTCGGCGACCAACTGAGCATCGGCTTCGGCCTTGCGGACTTCCTGAATGTTCAGGAAGACTTCCCGGCCATCTACCAACCGCTGGATCTTGACGCGCACTTCGTCGGCTCGCTGGCCTTTTTTGCCAATGACGATACCCGGACGAGCGGCAAAGACGTTTACCTTCACCCGTGTCGAGGCTCGCTCGATGGTGATGCGGGAAACGGCTGCGTCGAAGAGTTCCTTCTTCACGATTTCCCGAATCTTCAGGTCCTCATGAAGCCACTTGGCATAGTTGCGTTCTTCAAACCACTTGGATTTCCACGTTTTGGAGATGCCAACACGGAATCCGATCGGATGAGTCTTCTGCCCCACGACAACCTCCTATGATCGCTCAGCGACGACAACCGTCAGGTGACTGGTCAGCTTCTGGATCCGATAGGCGCGACCCTGAGAGCGGGTTTCCCAACGCTTCATGATCACGGCCTTGTCGGCGAAGATTTCCGTCACAACCACGGCTTGCGGATCCAAATCCTTCACCCCAAGCTTTTCAGCCAGGTTGGCGTAGGCGGAGTCGACGAGCTTCTTCCACAAAACGCTTGCCTTCCGGGGCACGACATCGCAAATCTCCCGGACTTCAGCCACGTCCTTGGTCCGGATCAGGTTTGCAACCATCCGGGCCTTGGTCGGGGTGACACGAGCAAACTTCAAAACAGCTTTGGCTTCCATGACCGCCCCTCTTAGTCCTTGTCCTTACCGTGGCCGTAGAACGTCCTGGTCGGAGCGAACTCGCCCAAACGGTGTCCCACCATATTCTCCGTCACGAACACAGGGATAAACTTCTTCCCGTTATGCACCGTGATGGTGAGGTTTACCATCTCAGGGGAGATGACGGAACGACGGGACCAGGTCTTAATGACATTCTTTTTCGCCCCGGCCTTTTGGGCCTCGAGCACCTTCTTCATCAGGTGATCGTCAATAAAAGGGCCTTTCTTAAGTGAACGAGCCACGGCAGCCTCCTACTTCGTCCTGCGAGACACGATGAACCGGGAAGAGGGCTTCTTGACCTTGCGGGTCTTCTTGCCCTTGGTCGGAACGCCCCACGGAGTGCAGGGGTGACGGCCACCGGAGCTCTTCCCTTCGCCACCGCCCATGGGGTGGTCGACGGGGTTCATGGCAACGCCGCGGCTTTGCGGACGAACGCCCATCCAGCGAGAGCGACCGGCCTTGCCGATCTGAATGGAGCTGTGCTCCACATTGCTCACCTGGCCGACGGTCGCACGACAGTCGCCGTGAATGCGGCGGACTTCCCCGGAGGGAAGCCGTACCAGAACGTACTTGCCTTCCTTGGCCATGAGGTTGGCCGAGGTTCCCGCAGAGCGAACCATCTGTCCCCCGCGCCCAATCTTGAGCTCGAGGTTGTGCATGGCGGTACCCTGAGGCATGTACTTCATGGCCATGGAGTTGCCCGGCTTGATGTCGGCATGAATGGAGGACAACACGGTGTCCTTGACGTTCAGGCCAACGGGAGCCAGGATATAACGCTTCTCCCCATCTTCATAATGGAGCAAAGCGATTCGGGCCGAGCGATTGGGATCGTACTCAATGGCGGCGACGAAAGCGGGCACGCCCAGCTTGTCACGCTTGAAGTCGATCACACGATAGTGACGCTTTTCACGACCGCCGCGATGACGGGAGGTGATGCGCCCCTGGTTGTTGCGACCACTGGAACGAGAAAGCGGAGTAAGCAGAGACTTCTCCGGTTCCTTCTTGGTAACATCGGCGAAGTCCGAAACCTGCATGTGTCGGATACCGGCCGAGGTTGGCTTGAAGTGACGAATTCCCATGATTCTCCCTCTTAAGCCGTCTGGAACAGGTCGATGGACTGGCCCTGCTTCAGCGTGACATAGGCCTTCTTCCAATTCTTCTT
>CAYTWV010000307.1:0-5839 GCA_964442235.1 uncultured Myxococcales bacterium
GGGCAGTTCGCTGCTGGTGCGGGTGGAAGAGGTGCAAGCCGATTTTGAGGCCGACTATTTCATCCTGGGCCAGTGCTCCGACGGAAACGACGTGCTGGAGTATGGGGACAAAAATGCCGGGCGATGCCTGCCTCCGGGCACCTATTTTGTCGTTGTGGACGGCCGGGACGGGTCATCGGGGACCGTGGCGTTTTCCGTGAAGTGTGGCCCCTGCGAGACCGGTGGTGATGCGGATATTCAAGGTGATGCCGCCGATTCCAAAGACACGGCCGAACCGCCCAAGGGCGAGTGTGGCGACGGCGTCAAGGACCCCGGCGAGGAGTGTGAGCACATCGGTCATTGCCCCGAGGGCCAGCGGTGCAACGAAGAGACCTGTGGATGTGTGGAGGACCAGTGTGGAAACGGCGTAGTGGACCCCGGTGAACACTGCGAATCCGACGATGACTGCGTGCTTGGCGGGCTTTGTCTGAACTGTATCTGCAGCGACGGCTGCCCCGATGGCGAAATCGACCCTCTGACGGGCGAGCAGTGTGAGTGGGACAAAGACTGCCCCGAGGGCCAGAGATGCGACAACCATTGCCACTGCGAGGAAGATTTGTGCGGCGACGGCACCACCGACGCTGGCGAAGAGTGTGAATCCGACGACGAGTGTCTCCTTGGCGGCCAGTGTATCTCCTGTCGCTGCCTGGACACCTGTCCCGACGGAACCATCGACACGGCCATGGGGGAACAGTGCAAATGGGACAAAGACTGTGCTCCCGGTCAGCGCTGCGACAATCACTGCCAGTGTGTGACGGACATGTGTGGGGACGGTACGACTCAATTTGGCGAAGAGTGCGAGAACGACTCGGAATGTGTGCTGGCCGACGGGGCCCAATGCATCGACTGCCGCTGCACCGACACGTGCGGGGACGGAGAACTGGACCCCGAATTGGGTGAAGCTTGCGAGGGCGACCTTGATTGCGACGAGGGGGAGTTCTGCACGGACCACTGCCAGTGTCAGACCAGCACCCCATCGGAGTGCGGCTGTGTCTGCAGCGGAGAAAGCTGTGCGGGCAGTCCGGAAGGCACCACCTTCACAGCGTCGGGGTGCGACGGATGGACCGACTCCATGGAATGCAGCGGATTCTTCAGCACATACTGCGAGGAGACCTGCGCCGGCGATATGAGCTGTTTCGGCACCTGCCACGAGTTGATGATGGGCGATGCGGCGCCCCAATTTGAGTCGGGAACCAGTTTCACGGGCTACGGCTGCACCATCACCATTCACTGCCCATAACGTCCCCGCTTTCAGAGTTTCCCAAGGCGCCGACAATTGCCTCCACGACGAGCCATTGCCCCTTGCCGACGGCCCTTAATCGGACCAATATAGCCAAGTCACATTGGTGGAGGGGTTTGGATGTTAAGGAATGCACTCTATGCAGGCGTCTGCGCCTGGGTCTGTTCGGTACTGTTGACGGTTTCCGTGGCCAGTGCGGCAGAGCCCGCGGCCTGCCTCTCCCCGTCGCCCGCAGACTGGCCGGAACCTGCAAAACCTTACTTCCTGGTGATTGCGGACACCTCGACGTCCATGTCGACCGCCACGACCACAGCCAATGCATGTGGTTATCCGCAGACCCGGACAGGCATGCTCTCATGTGCCTTGAAAACCTCGTTCCAGAACCTCTCGGGTCTGGCAAGGTTTGGTCTGATGACCTTCGCCTCGAAACAATCGGCCTGTTCGGGCGCCTGTTACCAGGGCTGCGCTGTGACCTCGTTTGCGGCGGATTCGTCAGGCCAGGGCTGTGGGCCCGAGCCGACCCCGACAGCGACCAATTCGGCCAGCAGGGCCGGCGGGAATCTGGTGGTTCCTCTCGCCGCCCAAGGACCGAACCCCTTGAACATTCAGCAACTTCTGACTTGGGTGGATAATGCATGTACCAACAGCCAGGAATTGTACAGCGTTGGTAATACTCCATTGAACGGAGCCCTGCGCGATGCGTTCCGATATTTCTCTGGATCCTGGACCAGCCCCGACGGAAGTCCCACCTACATGACGCCCCTTGCCTCGGATGTCAATGCATGTCGGCGCCTGAATGTCATCCTGCTGGTTGACGGGGATGAAACATGTGACGGCCCTTTGGATGTCTTGGATGCCGCTGCTGATTTGTTCGGCGGGTTTACCTATGGTGGTATCTACTGGAAAGTCAATGTGTATGTAGTCAATCTGACAGGGAGTCTGGACCCGACTCGCGCAAACGCCATTGCTGCGGCCGGGGGAACGACCACGTCATACACGGCCAATGACGACGCCGCTCTGGTCACGGCGATGAATGCCATTGTTACGGCATCCCTGGGCGGGGGTGAGACGTGCGACAACTCGGACAACAATTGTAACGGCTGTACGGACGAGGGATTCGGCCATTATGGAAACATTCAGCCTATAGCAACCGATTGTTGCTCATGGAGCACCAAAGCCCAGCGCACAACATGCCTATCAAATTACGTAGCTACGATTACTGTTTTGAATCCTACAGGCAATACGAAGTTACTTCCGTGCACTACGGCAGCGCAGGGCGTGGATCCAGCGACGTGGTTATGTTTTAACCCTGGAGAGCGCTGCGATAATGTGGATAACAATTTGGTAAGCGGCGTAGACGAGGGAGTCTTAAAATGCGGAAATCCCCTGCACTGCCCCAATCCTGAGGTTTGTAATGGGCTAGATGACGATTGTGACGGATTGATCGACGATGGGGTCTGTTCGGGCTGCAGTTACAGTCAAGAGGTCTGTGACGGGTGTGACAACGACTGCGACGGCGTCGCTGACGATGGCATCGCCAACACGCCGTGCGGATTGAGCCAGCCGGCCAACTGTGCAGGCCAGCGGGCATGCGTCTCCAAGCCCGTTGGGTTCCCCGGCGCGTGTGTGGGCGGGGGAGGATGGGGCCAATGTACCAACAACCCGCAGCCCGAAGTCTGCGACAACATCGACAACGATTGTGACAGCATGACAGACGAAGGGGTTGCAGCTACACCCTGTGTCCCTGCCGGTACTCCCGGCGGATTGGTCTATGGAGGCACCAGCCAGTGCAAGCAGGGTCAAAAGCCCTGCGGCAGTTCCATCTGTGTTGGCTTTGTTGGGCCATCAACGGAGGTCTGTGACGGCATTGACAACGACTGCGATGGACAGGCGGACGAGAACGCCTTTGGTGTGGGCGTCCCGTGCGGAATCAACCAGCCTCCGTGCACGCCTGGCCTTAGTGCGTGCGTGAACGGCGCGCTGATTTGCCAGGGCGGGGTTGGGCCACAGGCCGAAGTCTGCGACGGTTTGGACAATAACTGTAATGGCGTGATTGATGATGCTCCGTTGGCTGACGCACCAGCCGCAGGCCAGAGCGGGTGTTGGGACAATCCGGGTAACTGCTGCTCTTACAACAACGTAACCTGGTGCCCGCCTCCCGGAGCCTCATGCGGTGGACTGGGGGTGCTCTCCTCACCATGCAGCGCGGGGAAACTGGAATGTGTCTCCGGTTATTACCAATGTATGAAACCCGTGGGCCCATCTCCCGAAATTTGCAATGGCCTGGACGACAACTGCAACGGCGCCCCTGATGACGGCTGGATGCCTCAAACGGGCAGCAGTTGCGGCAGTGACGTGGGTGAATGTGTTCGAGGCCTGATCGCCTGCAGCTCGGGGGTTCTGGACTGCGACCTGGACGTGCCGCCTTCGCCCGAGGTGTGTGATGGTATGGACAATGATTGCGACGGCGTCACCGACAACGGAGTCTCCTCGGGTATCCCATGTACGCCCGCCTACGACACCAACTTCTACCCTGGCGAACGAACCCAGGGGCCCTGCAAAACGGGCTTCCTGAGCTGTGATGGGATGATGGGACAGGTTTGTTTGGGAGGGGTGGGCCCGGCTCCCGAAGTTTGCGACGGCATTGATAACGACTGTGATGGACTGACCGATGAAGATGCACCGGCCCCGGAGGGGATCCAGGGCACGTTCACGGCGGTGCCCGGTGTCGTGATGGGTGAATTCTGCTTCGCTGCATTGGGCGGTTGCGTCGATTCCGTCTGGATCTGCAAAGAGGGACAACCCTATTGCCCCATCAACGTCGAAGCCGAACGTTGTGACGGAGTGGACAACGACTGTGACGGCATGGTCGATGAAACCCCATCACCGAACGAGCCCATCTTGTGCGGCGCCGGCTCGGAATGTGTACGGCACGATTCCGTGGTGCGCTGCGCTCAGCCCTGCACCCAGACCCTGCCTGTTTGCCCCGGCGGGCAAGAGTGTGTGGACGTGGTGAGCAGTTTCGACGACAGCCCACTTCCGGATGGTTGTCTGCCTCGAAACCTGCTGGTTGCGCCGGCCTTTGTAAGTTCCCCGGTCATGGAAATGTACGGTAAACAGCCAGGCAAGGTTGCTTTGCCTTCTGGTCTTTCACGAACGGTCGTTGGCGTTCCGCAAAGAGTCGTGCCCGTGGAACTGGCCAAAAAGCCGGCTCTCCTGTCCGAAGAATCGGTTAGGACGGCGCAAGAGCCCGCCGAGTTGCTCGAAGCGGCGGTCCAGTCGAAAAAGACTGGCCCCGGGGACCAACCGGAACTGGGTACCCAGGAACCGGAGACCCAAATGATGCCCTTGGAAGCCCAACCGGCGACCTCGGGATGCAGTGCCGGGGCCCAAAGCAGCAAGTCGGCTTCGGGGTTGACCCTGTTAATGATTCTATCGTTGGGACTGATGTTTGGAATTCGGCGGCGGCATCAGAAGGTCCTTGTACTATCGGCCCTGCTGCTTGCTTTTACGGTGGCATGCACCGTCGAGACCAAGGTCGATCCCGTGGACGTTGGCGACACCAGCACCTTGGATTCGGCTCACGATGGAGTTCTTCCCGACGTGACGCCCTTGGACGTCAAGGAGCCCAATGACAAAACATCGGGCGACGTTCTGGACGTGAATCCAGGCGATGCGGATGGTGTTGCCCAGGATACCGACGGGGTTTCTGCCGACACACTGGATGCCAAGGACCAGGAACCCCAGGATGGTCTGGACGTTCTGGAGGACGCCTGTTCCGAAGCCGACTTGAAGTCTCCAAAGACCTGTGGGGCGTGCGACCATAATTGCCTGGACGAGGTACCTGCCAACTCTAATGGCGAAATGGCCGTCTGCGAATGGGACGCAGGAAACGACGAACCGGGCGTGTGCCTCTTCCCGGCCTGTTTGCCGGGCTGGTCGAACCCTGACCCCAGTGTGCCGGGGTGTGAGTACTTCTGCACCGCCTCATTGACCCCCGAAGACCTCTGCAACGGGGTGGACGACGATTGTGATAAACAGACCGACGAGGACGTGGACGCTTGTGCCGTGGCCACTTGTGGCGGATGCGACGCGGGGAAGGCCTGTGTGGCCGACTTTGTGGCACAAGCAAGCTGTGTCGCCTCGGGTGTGTCGTGTGATGACGCGGTTTGCGAAGTCGCAGAGTGTACTGAGGGTCACGTAGACCTGGATAAGACCTTCGAGACCGGCTGTGAGTATCCCTGCCTGGCCACCTCGGACCTGGAAGGCGTTTGTGACGGCCTGGACGACGACTGCAACGGCGACGTGGACGAGGTCTTTGACTTCTACTCTCCGTTCCACTGCGGCGGCTGCCACGTGAACTGCTACGAACTGCTGCCCAACAGCGACGTGGAGACCGTGAAGTGTTCCTGGAGCGGCGACCCCCAGGACGCCGGAGTATGTTCCTTCACAACGTGCGCCGTGAACTACCACGACTTGGACCCCGTCGCCCCGGCTTGTGAAACCTATTGCGTGAAACAGGCCGACCTGGACACCACCTGTGATAACTCCGATGACGAC
>CAYTWV010000308.1:0-5798 GCA_964442235.1 uncultured Myxococcales bacterium
GTGGCGAAGGACCGCTGCCGCGCCTGGGAGGGGAAGAGAACTTCCCCTTTTCCCCTTCCTTTTCGCTCTCGAAGGTGGCTTCGCCGTGGGATTGCCAATGGGGAAGTGGCGGCGGCCCCTTCCCCAAACCCCAACCCCGCCGGGAATCGCCGCCCCCGTTCCCCCACCCCCGTCGCTCTGCCCTTTACCTTCCCCCCGCACGTGCGTTACCATCACGCCCCAGCGGTGCCCCCAGGAGGTTCCTGTTAATGAAAAAGGTGCTGATTATCGAAGACAGCGAGGCCTATCAGCAGGACTTTGCCGCATCCCTTTCCGACAGGGTTCATTTGTTGCAAGCCTTCAGCGTAGCCCAGGGCATCCAGTTGTTCGACCAGAATCAAGACGTCGACGCCATCTTCTGCGACGGCTGCCTGGACAGCGGCGGATTTGATGCGCTGCCCGTAGTCGAGCACATTCGCCGTAATTGGGGGGGAACGCTGATTTCCATCAGCAGCTCGCCCAGCCTGCGCCGGGCCATGGTGGCCGCCGGTTGCACCAACCAGTGTCTCAAAAGCCAGGTTGCCGACTATGTCCGGGACCTTGGATTGATTTAGAGGACGTTTCCCGGCACACGGCCCCATGCGGCCATGCCCTACAGGAGTCTGACATGAGACGAGTCACCGGAGTTGGAGGAGTCTTCATTCGAGCCAAGGACCCCGATGCGCTGGCGCAATGGTACCGCATCCACCTGGGCCTTACCATCCATCCATGGGGCGGAACCTCGTTCGCCTGGTCCGACCCCGCACACCCCGAGCCCGATGGCGGAGTCACCGTTTGGAGCCTCTTTTCCCATGACACCGACTACTTCGGGAACCCGAATCAGCAGGTCATGATCAACTATCGGGTTGAGGACGTGGACAAACTGCTGGCCCTGCTGAAAGAAGAGGGCTGCAACGTCGACCCCAAAACCGACAACTCGGAATTCGGTCGTTTTGGCTGGGTGACGGACCCCGAAGGCAATCGAATTGAACTCTGGCAGCCACCTGCCATTGCAAAACCCGAGTAGATCCCATGGTTCAACCCATTACGTTTTCTCAGTTTCTGAACGCCGAATGGCGACCCGCTTTGGGCTGTACCGAGCCTGCTTCCATCGCCTATGCCGCAGCATCGGCCTCGGCGCTGGTCGAAGGCTCGGTTTTGGGGGTGCACTTAACCGTGGATCCCCGCATGTTCAAAAACTGCTACGCCGTGGGCATCCCCCATTCCGGTGGCCAGACCGGCATCTTGTGGGCCACGGGCCTGGGGGCATTGATCCCCGACGCCAGCGCCGGCCTGGAGGTCTTTCGCCAAGTCACCCCCGACATGGTCAATGCCGCAGAATCCCTGGTGAAATCCGGGGGCGTTACCGTGGACGTCGACTCCTCGCACAACTGTCTGTATGTCGATTGTCGAGTGGTCAAAACCGGCGGAATCGGCCGGGCCGTCCTGGCCGAGGAACATACCCGACTGATTCGACTGGAGCTTAACGGCAACCTGATGCCGGTTCCGGAGCCCACGGCAGGCACTTCGGGCTGCTCGTCGCCCACCGAACTGCGCCGCTATCTGGCCGAACGTTCGTTTGAAGAACTGGTCGAATTCTCCAAATCCGTCACCGCAAGCGAAGTGGACACGCTGTTTGAGGGTGCCCTGCGCAACCAGGCCATCGCCCACCATGGACTGACCTTGTTCCCCCGGCGCTTCTTCCTGACTATGGGCGACGACTCGGTTTCCAGACTCAGCAGACTGGTATTCGCCGGCGTTTACGCTCGAATGTCCGGCGAAGATTTCACCGTCATGTCCCTCTCGGGCTCGGGGAACAAAGGCATCACCGTCTCGGTCCCCCTTAGCTTGTGGGGCGAAGACCACGGTCACACCAAAGAACACATCGGCCAGGCCATGGCCCTTGCGGCCTTGGTCACCTCGGCCACCACCCACCACCTGGGTACCCTGTCTGCCGTCTGCGGATGCAGCAATGCTGCGGGAACCGGCTTGGCAGCGGGGCTTGTGGCACTAGAGGGGGGAACGGCAAAACAAATCTCTTTGGCCATGAACAACATGGTGGGCAACGTGGCCGGAATGATTTGTGACGGCGCCAAAATCGGCTGCGCCCTCAAAACCATGACCTCCGTGGACGCTGCGTTCCGGGCCGCAAGTTTGGCCCTCTCTGATATCGGCATTCCGGAAAGTGACGGAGTGGTCGGGCGTAGCGGCGAAGAGTCCCTGCGTAACCTGGGCCGCATCGCCGTCCAGGGCATGATGAGTACCGACACCGAAATTCTGCGCATCATGCAAGAGAAACTGCGGCGACCGGCGTAGCGGCGTGCCCCGGCTGACACGGCAACGGCCGCAGCGCGCCCCGGTAAGGGTCGGGTCAGCCCTTCGGCTCGGCTACGCCTCGCTCAGGGCGCGCCATTCCCCCGCCCCCTTCCAGGCAAGCTGGAAGAGGGTGTAGCTGCAGGTCCGTTGCCCTACACAGCGCCCTCGGTGGCGGGAGCGGCTCCCCCAGCTTGTCTGGGGGCGGGGGGGGCGCGCTGTGGCACGAGGCAACACCGAGTGCCACGGCTGCCCCGACCACTACCCGCAGCGCGCTATTCCAGCTATCGCCCTTTCCCCTCCGTCTTTCTCTTGACTCTCCCTCATCCCCGCTGTACTCGTGAACATAAACTCATAGGAGGCTACTATGCACTCGCCACTATTCCGATTCGCCGCACTGGCTCTTCTTCTCCACCTTGCTGCTTGCGGCGGTTCGGACGACAAAACAACCGACACCATCGTTCCACCCGACGTAACCCAAGATGTTCCCGCAGACCTGTCGGACACCACCCCTACCCCGGACGTGGATACGGTTTCACCCGACGTCCCGGTGGACACATTTGTCCCCGACACAACCAAGCCGGACACTTCCGACACCACAATACCCACCCAATGTGAGCCGGCCTGTGTGGCAGCGGATGGCCAGTATTGTGATGCGGCGACGGCCACGTGCAAGACCATCCAATGCGACAGTTGTGTGCGAGACATCGACTGCGGCGAGACGGGCATCTGTCTGGACTATCCCCAGACCGGTGGCGCATCGCTGAGCTTCTGCTCGGTTGCTTGTGTGGCCACGGCCGACTGTCCCGGCGGCTTCGAGTGCACCGATTCGGTGTGCCTGCCCGTGGCCATCTGCCCGGCTCAGGTGTGCCAGAGTGAGGGCGAATTGGGCGACGCTTGCCCCTTTGAAGGACTGCATTCGGATTGTGCAGCCTGCGCCGGAGGCACCGTCTGTGCTGCCGATTCCTTGGACGTCGAGTGCCAGTTCGATTCGGACTGCTACGATGCGGGCATCAGCGCCTATTACAACCCCGTTTGCAACAATGGCCTGTGCGGCTATTCGTACTGCACCGGAAAGTGCGACGACCAAGGCAAATGCCCCGAAGGGTTTGGCCCCATGTTGTCGGGATTCAGTTGCTGGTGTGTCCCCGTGGGCTCCACCCCCGCCGGCGAAGCCTGCCCCTTCGATACCGTCAATCCCAAGGCCGATGACTGCGGCGCCGGCATGGTTTGCCTGGGCATTGCCCCCTCCGTAGAGTCCACTCCCTGCACCACGGACGCCGAATGTGTGGACGCCTACTTTGATGTGGCAGCACAGTGTGTGGGTGGTTTCTGTGGCCTGTCGTTCTGCAGCCCCAAGTGCACCAAAGGCCTGTGTGAGGACGGCTTTGCGCCTATCTCCGTCTCTGGAGACTGCTACTGCGCCCCGGTCTTTACGGGCGATGCCCAACCCGGAGAAATTTGCTCCTCGGGCAACGTTTACCCCGATGCCGACAAGTGCGCTGCGGGTTCCACGTGCATCTCTATGGAAGGCGAGGCCGGAATCGACACCTGCACCACCGTTGCCGATTGCCCACTAAGCGTCTGGTACGCCAACGCCCAATGCCTGAACGGGTTGTGCAACAGCGCCTTCTGCAGCCCGTACTGCGACGTGGACGGTAAATGCCCTGCCGGTTATGACCCCACCCCCAACGACGTGTCGTGCCTGTGCCTGCCCGAAGAAGTGGGCGACGCCGAATTGGGCGAAGGCTGCGCATTGTGGGTCATCAACAGCGAACTGGACTTCTGCCAGGCCGACCTGGCCTGCCTGGCCTTTACGAACCTTGAAGAAGCCCCCGAATGCACCACCGCTGCGGACTGCGACGCCAGCACGTTTGTGGGCACCCGAGACTGTGTGGACGGCAAGTGCTCGGCGTCGTTCTGCTCGGGCAAATGTGACGAAGCGGGCAAGTGTCCCCTTGGCTTCAACCCCATCGCCGTGGGTGATGCTGAAGAGTGTTATTGCGCACCCAAAAACGTGGGGACTTCTACTGTGGGCCAGGCCTGCATGGCTGGACCCATCAACAACGAAGCCCCTGGCTGCACCGCCGAATTGGGTTGCCTGAGCATGATGGCAAGCACAGAAAGCCCCGCCGCTTGCACCCTTGCTGCCGACTGCCCCGATACCTTCGTGGGTGTGAAGGACTGCGTAGAGGGCCTGTGCGCCAGTTCGTTCTGCGCCGCCGAGTGTGACGCCGGAGCCTGCCCCGAAGGCATGGTCCCCGCTGACACCGACCCCTGCTATTGCCAGCCTGCCCCTCCCGCACTGTGTGCCGACACCTGCACCGGTTGCTGCGACGGCGAAACTTGTATCGATATCCTTAATGATTTGCAGTGCGGCCTTCCCGGCGCCGTCTGCGCCCCCTGCGTCTCCCCCGCCGTTTGTACTTCCGGAGTGTGTGTGTAGCCCCCCCAGGCCCTCGCCTACGGCTTGGGCCTGTCCCCCCCCACATCTGGCGGGACGAACCGGCTTGTGCGATGCGTATATGAAGTTATTGGTTATTGATGATAACGCAGTGTACTAGTCAGTGCCACGACCGTTAGGGAGTGGGTAACAGCACGGCAGTGGCCCACCCGCGCCCCCTCCCTCACGGTCGGGGCACAGAAACACCAGGGCACCCCACAAGGCACGGCGGCAACGGACGTAACTAAGGTACGGTCTTACACAGATTGCCCTCGCAGGTCGCCGCAGTCGGAGTGGGGCACTCGGCACACAACACGGCGGTGCAATCCACCATGCACTCGATTGGAACCAGAGGCTTGGTGTAACTGGGGATCAGGCACTGGTCCCAGGCCATGGCCGCTTGTGTCACCGCCTGAGGACACGCACAACATTCATCCTGCTTCGTGGCCAACAAACACTCCGATTCAGACAGGCACGAGGCCAACGTCGGCGCAGCGCAGGTGTCGGGCACACATATCGAGGACCAGCCTTTGTCGATGCAGAACGAACCCTCGGGGCACGGTTCCGTTCCATTGCACCAGCGAGTGCAGAAGGGCGGCAGCGTGGCGTCGTTGAATATGGCAGAGGAGCACAGATTCGCCCCAAGGCCCAGGCACTCGGGATCACCCGAGGGACACGGCGTGCCGATGCCCTCGTCACTGACATACCCATCCACACACATCTGCACCGGGTATACACATTGCCCCGGTGTATTGATACCCATCATCGGACACACTTCGTTACATCCACAGAACCACTCTCCATCACACATCCCGGCAGGACAATCCTCGTCATCCCAACACGAGCCCTGTTCGGGGACCGGCAGGCACAGCCCGCCCAGGAAGGGCAACTTCTTCGCACATGTTAACCCTGCCTCACAGTCGGAATCCTCCAGGCAGCAGCCCGGAATCGCCAACTGACAACTGCCGGGCACCATGGGGCTGGGGGCGCCGCACCCGTGGACCTCGGCGCCAGTACACACACG
>CAYTWV010000309.1:0-5768 GCA_964442235.1 uncultured Myxococcales bacterium
CCCCAGTGAGGGCCGCATGGGCCGCGTTCGCCCTCAGCGTAGCGCGTCGGAGAGAGATGGGCCGCGTTCGCCCTCAGCGTAGCGCATCGGAGAGAGATGGGCTGTGCCCAAAAAGTGAGGGGGCCGCTTGCTTAGAGACATCGGGTGCGTATACTTGCCCGACCCCACTATGGGGTTGGTGTGTCTGCCGGGGGCTTGAATGCGTTGTCGGAAGTTGTGGATCTTATTGATATTGTTTGCCTTTTCAGGCTGCATCGAATCCAATCCCCAGCCTTCGCCGCTGGGTGACAGCAGGCAGCAGGCCGACACCCAAGCCGAAGCCGACAACGGTACTCCGGGCGGGGATGCCGTGATCGAACCTGACACGTCGATTGAAGAAGACGTGATTCAGCCAGGCGACGTGATCGTTTCAGACGTCGCAGGCGATTCGGCCACGGATTTGGGGAATGACGTCCCTGTGATTCCCGAGGGTTGCTGCGAAGAGGACAAAGACTGTCCCTCTGCCGACGAATTCTGTTACACGAACGTGACGGGTATGGGCGTATGCCTGGCGAAACCGGGCACGGATCAGTGCTGGAGCAACCAGGAGTGTTCCGAAGGGAAACTGTGTCTTGGTCCCATCATCTGTACGTGCGGTTCCAACTGCCCCCTGGAAGAACGATTTGGGCTTTGTGTGGGCCAGGGGTATCCGTGTTGCGAAACCGATGACCAGTGTCCCAGCACCCAAACCTGCCGAAACGTAACCTTCAACGGTGGGAAGAAGGGCAGCAAATGCCTGGGAGAGAAACCGGAGACCGGTTGCTGGAACAATGGCGATTGTCCCAAGGACAGCGTCTGCGCCGACTATTACATTAAACCGTGTTCGGAGCCCTCGATTGGTGGGGACGTGGCGGGCATCTGTGTTCCTTTCCAGTCCAGTTGCTGCACCAAATCCGACGAATGTGCGTGGGGCAAGGTGTGCATTGGGGCCTCGGATGACATGCAAGGGGCGTGTGTGTCGGCACCGGTTTATCCCTCGTGTTACAGCGACGCCCAATGTGGTGGGCTGGGAACGTGTGTGGGCGGCCAGTCCTGCGGGTGTGCCGAGGATTGCTCCAGTATTCAGGGCACCTGCGAACAACCCACGCTCTGCTGCCAAACGGACCTGGATTGTGATGCCGGGCTGATTTGTGTGGGGCAGAGCATCTATGGCGGCGGTTTTTGCGTAGCGGCCCCTGAAGCCGGCAGTTGTTATGGGCAAGCGCACTGCGCCGAAACGGAAGTGTGCATGGGCCAGGTGTTATGTGGATGCATGCAGAATTGTGTTTTGCAGGCTGGCAGTTGCCAGACCCTTCCCGAGGGATGCTGCAAGTCCTCGGAATCATGCCCGGCGGAATCTGAGTGTGTTTTCCCGTTTGGCGGGGCGCAGCAGGAAGTAGGCGTATGCCGAACCTTGCCGGAATTGGGGTCGTGCTGGAACGATCAGGGGTGTGAAGCGGAAGAAGTCTGTCTGGGTGTGGTGGTATGCCCCTGCGGCCAGACGTGCGAGTCTGAGAACCCGGGCATCTGCCTGCCTGCTTCGGAACAGATTTGTTGCGAACTGAGTGCAGACTGTCCCATGGGATGGGTCTGCGCCGGAGAGAAAGAGGGGGTCTGCAAACCCGCTCCGTTGGCCGGGCAGTGCTGGCAGAAGTCGGACTGTGGGCTGGCTCAGGCGTGCGACTTCGTCTCGTTGTGCCCGTGCGGGCAGCAATGCCCCTTTGACGACCAGATTGGCACATGCAACTATTACATGCCATACAATTGTTGTATCACCGACTTCGACTGCAAAGACGGAAGCCACTGCGTACCCATGGGCCCTGGCAAATTGGGGCGATGTATGTGGAGCGACGAGTGGTCGGGAGGCTGCTGGAGCGACTCTGAATGTGCCGAGGGGCAAAGCTGCAACGGCGAATTCATTTGTGGATGTGACCAGTACTGCACCATCTATGAAACCCAGGGCCAGTGTGGGACGCCCCCTGCCGATGGGTGCTGCTACAGTGCCATGGACTGCGGCGACGGGATGGTGTGCACGGGGGACGTGGGCGTGGCGGGCAGTTGTGTCCCGAAGGCCCAGTTCGGACAGTGTTGGACCGGGTCGGACTGCTACTGGACCCAGTCGTGCCAGGGCGTGGTTGCACCCAAATGCGGCGAGTTGGCCGAGCCGGTAGCCGGCGAATGTAGCCCCATGCCAAGCAACTGTTGCTGGAAAGACGTGGATTGCCCCACAGGCCGGGTGTGCCGAAACCAGGGGTATAGTGCCACGGACTTGCCAGGCATGTGTCTGTGGGATCCCAAGGGGCCTGCGTGCCCTGAGGGTGATTCGTGTTGCTGGAATGATTCCGACTGTCCTCCGGAGAGTTGGTGCAGTGGTGCCTCGGGTTGTGCGTGCCTGGAACTTTGCCAAGGCTGCGGCACGTGCAACGATCTGAAAGCTGGAACCTGCATTCCTTGGGGCGGGCCCAAAGACCCGCTTCCTTGGGAGTGACGCCCGCCCCCGTCGGTGAACCCGGCAGGGCACAGGAGAATTGATGAGTCGAATTCGGTTGGCGTTGGTGGTGTTGATTTCGGTTGCGATGTGGGGATGCCCCTCGTCCGACAAGACGAGTACCGTCTTTGAGGATTTGGGCCAGGGAGATCTGGACGCGGTGGAGGCGGACGCACCTGCGCCGATAGATGCCGTGGAAGTTTTGGATGTCGTTGACCTGGGCGAGCAGGACGTGGACGACCCCGGCCCCTGCAAGATGGGCGATGTGCGATGCATCAATGGAATGGTAGCCACTTGCGACACGGCTTTGGGCTGGCTTCTGGAGAGCTGCCCCGAGGGCACCGAATGTGTGGAGGGCGAGTGCATTTCCAACGCTTGCGAGCCCTTGTCAACCCAGTGCCTTGACGGCGGGGTGCAGGTTTGCAGCCCCTCGGGCAGCGGATGGAGCGATCCGATGCCATGCGCCGAGGGCCAGATTTGCCAGGGCGGACTCTGTGTGGAAGAGACCTGTGAGCCCGGCGCCAAAGAGTGCGTGGATAACAAAGCCATCATTTGTGATGAAGAGGGCAAGACCCTGATCATTCAGTGCGACGAAGGCGAAGTCTGCTTCGCCGGCGAATGCATCGAGTGCACCAAGGACGCCGATTGCGGCGATGGGCTGGCTTGTGTGGACGGTGTTTGCTCGGCCCCCGAGCTTGAACTGCTTCCCGCTGCGCTGCCTGACGGCAAGGTGAATCAGCCTTATACGGCCCAGTTCGAGGCCAAAGGGGGCGTTGCGCCTTACACGTTTGCCTTTGGTGTGACCGGGCTTCCTGGCGGGCTCTCTACGGATGCGGCACTGGCCGTATTGCAGGGGACACCGACGGAATCAGGCACGTTCAACGTCACCGTGGAAGTGACCGACGACCTGGGCACCGTTCTGGAGCGCACGTACGATTTTGAGGTTTTCCCCCCGGAAGTGGAACTGATCATCACCACGGGTTCCCCGCTTCCACAGGGCGAAGAGGGGTCCCCCTATTCTGTGGCGCTTGCAGCGACCGGCGGCACGGAGCCCTATAGCTGGGGCATTGTGGGTGGGGCGCTGCCCGACGGACTGCAGCTTTCGTCCAACGGAGTGATCGCCGGAACGCCGGCAGCACATGGTCCCTTTGCGTTCAAGGTCAAAGTCTTCGACAACGCGGACACGGTGCATGTGGCATCCAAGGAGTTTGAGATCAATCTGAAGATTGCCCCGCTGGAGATTGTCGGGTCCCAGCAGTACGACCTGTTTGTGGCCAAGATTATTGTGTTGCCGCTGCTGACTGCCATTCAGGGAATCCCGCTTCCCTACAACGCCCAATTGGAAGCCAAGGGCGGCGTGAAGCCCTATCATTGGGCCGAGCAGCCCCTGCCCTCTTATGTCGGCTTCTTGATTGCCAACGGCGGACTTCCCGAGGGTCTGAACCTGGGCGACAACGGGAAACTCAGTGGCAGCGTCACGGATCCCAGCCAGGCGATCTCGGTGAACATTCCCTTTGTGAACATCAACGTGACGGGCTTCTTTTTTATGGGTGAAGTGTCCGACTCTCAGGATCCTGCCGACAACGCCAGCGCCATTTATCTGATTCCCACGGTCCCGGTCAGTTTCTAAACAGGTCCGCTCTGACCGTCGATCATCCCGTTGGGCTGCGTTGGCCTTTGGTCGGAGTGCTCGACGTGCCAAGCACGCCTCCGCTTCCGCCCAGCAGTCCGCCTTGCCCAGCGGGCGCTCGCCGGCCATATCGAACCTGTTATGGCAAGCGCTCAATGCAAAGCTGTGTAGTAGGCCGAGCCGATCGCTCTTTTGCCTCTCTGCATCCAACTTCCGCTCATTCGGGTCGCACGCCCTGGCGTGGGACTTTAAGAACGGCTCCAGGTAGCCCGCACACTTCTGCAAACGAATTCGGATGGATCTGAGGCCCGAGCCTGGGTATACTCGCACGTTGGTCCGGGTGTGTGGAGGAGTAGCATGAAAGCAGGCGTCGTGGGTGCAATGATGTTTCTGGTGGTCCTGGGGTGGACGGCGTCGGCCGGAGCGGCGGATTGCTGCACGGCGAGCAGTCAGCCGGGATGCGACGACTCCTACATCGAGTCGTGCGTGTGCTGGGACGACGAGTACTGCTGCACGGATGCCTGGGATGAGTTGTGTGTCCTGAACGTCGACGATTTTGCGTGCGGCACTTGCAGCCCCGTGGACACGTATTGCGGCGACGGGACTTGTGATGCGGGCGAGACCTGCACCGGTTGCTCGTTGGACTGCGGCGCGTGCAATGCGACGTATTGTCCGGGCTACACGGGCACAAGCATATGTTGTTCGCCGGCCAACGACTGCGGCTGGGACAACGACAACTATTGTGATTGTGAAGGGAAATGTTCGTGGGACGCGTCGGATTGCGGCGGATCGGTGGACTCCTGCGGCGACGGATACTGTGCCTACAGCGAAGATTGCGCCACCTGCGAGATCGACTGCGGCCCATGCGGCAGCACGGACTACTGCGCCGGATACACGGGGACCAGTGACTGTTGCACCGAAGCCAACGATTGTGGATGGGACAACGACGACTATTGCGATTGTGGCGGCGCCTGTTTGTGGGACAGCGGAGATTGTGGCCCTGCCCCTGCATGCGGCGACGGATTCTGCGGATCGGGCGAGACATGCACCAGTTGCCCCGCCGACTGCGGAGAGTGCGACAACACGGTCTGCCCTGGTTATACGGGGTCGTTGAGTTGCTGCCGGGTCAACAATCCATGCGGCTGGGACCATGACGATTTGTGCGACTGCAGTTCGACCTGCCCCTGGGATTCGGCCGACTGCAACGGGACGGGGCGTGGATGCGGCAATGGCAGTTGTGACGCGGATGAGACGTGCAGCACTTGTCAGAGTGATTGCGGGCCGTGTGCGCCTACGTGCACGGGATATACGGGAAGCAGCACGTGCTGCACCGAAGCGGACGCCTGTGAATGGGCCGCCGACGGAATGTGCGACTGTTTGGGCAAGTGCTCTTGGGACATCGATGATTGTGGTCAGGTCAGTTGTGGGGACGGGACGTGCGGCAGTGATGAAAACTGCGGCAGTTGCTCGCAAGACTGCGGGCCGTGTGAATCGGGGGAATGCTGCAGTGCCCACAGCGGCCCCTCGTGCAACGATGCGGCCATTGCGGCCTGTGTCTGTGCCATTGACGCCTTCTGCTGCAGCTACGAGTGGGACGACGTGTGTGTGGGCGAAGTGAATTCCGCCGGTTGT